>DUHJ01000207.1:0-4748 GCA_013330925.1 Candidatus Poseidoniaceae archaeon
CGGCACGCGGCCGAGCATGGCGCCCGCGGCCACAATCAGCAGCGGGTACAGGTCGTTCTCGAATCCGAGGCCGAAGCCTCCGATTTGGTCGGTGAGCATCGCCAAAAGGACGGAAATCGGCGCAAGAAGCAGGCCGAGCAACGCCTTTGACGACACGGTCGTCTCGTTCGTGGTGTTCATGGGGTATCCCTCTCAGGTGCAACAGCATGGCTGAAGCATTCTCGCGACCTATGATGTCGTTATAACCGGTTCGGCCATCAACGGCCACGCAGTCACCCGAGCGAGTGTTCAATTCATCTCCGGGTGCTGAACACCCGCCTTTGCGGCTATGTCGCGGCGGTGGTGAGCGCCTTCCAAATCGATGGACGCAAGGCGTGCGTAGGCCAAATCAGCGGCGGCTTGCAGGGAATCGCTCATCCCCGTCACGCTGAGAACTCTGCCGCCGCTGGAGATCGGCGTCCCGTCGTCGTCTTCCTTCACGCCAGCCAAATTGACCCATGCGTGACCCTGTCCGGTTACCGCCGGAACGTCGAGTTCAATGCCACCGATCGGTCGACCCGTGACCGCGCTGGACGGGTATCCCTCGCTGGCCAGCACCACGGTGAGCAGGGAGCATGACGTCAAAGGATGGGTCACGCCGGACAGCTCGTCCTTCGCGACCGCGGTGAACCAATCCAGCGCATGGTCTCCGAGGAAGGGCATGGTCACCTGGCACTCCGGGTCACCAAAGCGTACGTTGAATTCGACCACGTACGGGTCCTGATGTTCGTCGATCATCAGACCGACGTACAACACGCCACGGTAGGGCACGTCTTGGGAGGACAGGTGGGCGTGCATGGGCGCAACGATCCGTTCTTCCACCTTCGCCTGCACCTCTGGCGTGACGACAGGAGCGGGACAATAGGCCCCCATGCCCCCGGTGTTTGGACCCGCGTCGCCTTCTCCGACACGCTTGTGGTCTTGGCTTGCGGGAAGGCACCGGTACCCGGAAGCGTCCATCAACACGAGCATGCTGGCTTCCTCCCCCGGCAAGAAGGCCTCGATGACGACGGAACCGGCAGTGGAAATCGCGCTAAGGGCGAAGGCCTCGGCTTGCTCACGGTCTTCACTGACCAGCACGCCCTTGCCCCCGGCCAATCCGTCCTGTTTGATGACCCATGGCGCACCTGCAAAGCGGTCGAGCGCCTCACCAAGTGCACCTGCTCGGCGGACGATGACGTGCTCGGCCGTTGGAACCCCTGCGGCTTCCATCGTGGTCTTGGCAAAGGATTTCGATCCCTCCAACGCAGCATGTGCGGCGACGGGGCCGAAGCAGAGACGGTCGCCCAAGGCGTCGGCGAGGCCGTCGCACAGTGGGGCCTCTGGCCCGACCACCACGAGATGGACGTCGAGTTCCGTGGCCAGATTGAGCAGACCCTGCACGTCTCCGGAACCCACCTGATGGTTGGTGCCCAAGCGAGCCGTACCTGGATTGCCTGGAGCCGTATGGAGCTCGACGCTCGCGTGGCGGCTCAGCGCCATGGCCAAGGCGTGTTCACGACCACCGGAGCCGACGAGAAGGACGCGACGCGTGTCCATGCGCTGAGGTCGTGACATGAGGACCATAAGCCCAACGTAGGACGCGGGCAGGTTCATGGGCCATACCGACATCAACCGTCATGGAAGGCGCCATGTGGGGAACCTGCGAGGAAAGCCTTGGCCTGGCGGGAATGACCCTCCTCGTGCTGTGGATTTTCCTACCTGGTTTCCTTGTGAACACCTTTGCCATGATGTGGGGCAAGTGGCTTCCGAAGACCGGATACGGCCCTTGGCCCATCGACGGAGGGCGCAACGCTTGGGACGGCAACCGTTTGTTCGGTGATGGGAAAACGTGGAACGGACTCATCGGGGGGAGTTTGACCTCAGGCTTGCTCATGGTGCTGATGGCCTCCACCGTGCAAGAAGGTCAAGCCTGTGGCATCTTTGTCGATCCGCTGCTCGACCACGACCCGTCCATGTCCCGGGGGCTATGGGCGATGATCGTCGGGACCTTGCTGGGCTTCTTTTCGCTGCTCGGAGACATCACAGGGTCCTTCTTCAAGCGTCGACGTGGTTTGAAGCGGGAAGGCGACATCTCCTCCAAGGCGCCCCTCCTCGACACCTTGCCGTTCGCAATGATGGTGTTCTTGCTCGGTTGGCTCCTGCTGCCTGGCATTCACGGATCCTCGGATCTGTTGGCACCGATCGCGGTGATGCTGGTCGCGACACCCGTCCTTCATCGCTCGTTCAACATGCTCGGCTACGCCATCGGATGGAAGGACGTTCCGTACTGAGTCCTTCGGCGCGACCTTGATGGTCCACACGCCGTACGACGACCATGGCACGCACGCCCACAGCACTCCTCATGTTGGCCCTCCTCCTCTGCGCACCCCTCGTTTCGGCGGTGGATGCGCGCGACGCCGACGTGATCGACGCCGATCAAACGCTCACGGAGGACACGGCCTTTGACGACGGGTTCACCGTCACCAACGGCGCCACGATGACGGTGGACGCGAACATCACGCTCGGCGACGACGCCGTGGTTCGCATCGACGAAGGAGCGACATTGAACCTCGTGGGCGGCCACATGATTGGTTCAGACATCCAGGCCTACATGGCCCTCGCCGGCGGGGCTTCGACGATCGAACTCCCGGTGCAGGGCATGACGGGAACCGCCACGGTTCGCCTGATGATGTCCAAGACCCTCAACGGCAGCGAATTGCTGAACGTGACCGCATCAACGGGCGAACGCGTCAATGAGGCCACCGGCGACGACGTCAGCCTTCAGGTCAACCTTGGGGACGGCGTCGATGTCCTGACGCTCGACCTGACGCACAACCACCCCTTCCCCTTCGGGCCCGTCGCCGTGGAAGTGGTGGATTCCTCCGCCCAACAACAGCGTCATGAAGCATGGGACTTGGCCGGAACGAACCTCGTCTTGACCTGGGGTGACGCCGCCTTCAGCATCGACGTTCAAGGCACACTCACCATCGCAGACGCCATGGTGCGAGGCGCCGACCTGCGATGCTCAGGCACCTGCTCCATCGAACGATCCACCATGGAAGGGAGCGCGCCCATCATCGCCGAGGCAGGCGCAAGCCTGAGCGTTCGAAGCTCCATGATCCTCGGCAGCCGAACGGACGAAGACGTGGTGGCCGTTGACGATGCGGACCTGGTGTACGAGGACAGCACCGGAACCGGAGGCTGGACCGACGCATGGATCCGTCGCCTCAGCGCCCGCACCGTGACAACGAACATGCCCGGAGCATTGGTCAGCGGCGCGGACCTTGGCTACAAGGGCACCAAATCCCCCAACGCATTCGCCGACACGCTGGGCGACGGTGTTGGGGTCGAACTTGGCAACAGCGAAATGACCCGCATCGTCGAATGGGTGACCGGCGACGGTATTTACGGCAAGGAAGAGGGCACCTTCACCGTGACCGCAACCACGGGCTGGGGCACCTTCACCACGACGGTCCCTGCCGTCTGGGCGCCGATCACCAACGTTGACCTCCAACTCCCCGTCATCGAGGTCGTGGCCATCGAAGTCCAAGACCGCACCGCAACGGTGAACGAAAGCTTGGGCGTGATGTTGACCGTCGCAAACAGCGGTACGGCCGACGCGCCCTCGCCTGTGCTCGAATGCACGGTGGGCGGAGAAGCGGCCGACACTTCGCCAAGTTACATTCAGCTCTCCACCTACGGCGGTTTGGCCGCGGGATCTCAGATGGAGATTCCTCTGACGTGGCGGATGCCTTCCGACGGTGCGCACGTTTTGGCCTGTGGCGTCATTGACCTCAGCGGAACCCCATTGGAGGCCGTTGAGGATATGGTGACCAGCGACACCGGGGTGACCGGAGCCGAAGTGTCCTGGACCTACGCCGAGGAAGTCGAAGAAGCGCCGTGGGTGACCGTGCTTATCGCATTGACCGTTTTCCTTCTCGGCGTGGCCGGAATCGCACGTGTTGCAGGAGCCCGTGCCAACGTTGAGGACGAAGAGGATGAAGAGGCCGCATCCAGCCCTGAGGACGACGTCAAGCAGTACCCCGAAACGGTGGTTGATGCACCTTCTGAGGAGGCTACCGAAGAGGAGCCGTCCGATGTGGAGGCAACGTCAGGTGAAGACGAGGAAGCCACCGAAGTGGCCCCTTGGGACGAAGCCTGAGCCTGTTCAGCAGGTGGGTGCATCCCAGTTGGAATTGTACTCGTCACCGTCCTCGAAGTCGAGGTTCCAACAGACGTCGCTGTGGGTGATGACCGTGCCACCGCTGCTGGTGCCCACGTCGAGGACGACTTCGAAGGTGTAGGCACCGTTCTCGTAGTCAAGCGCCGATTTGGACACGTACTCTCTGAAGTTCTCTTCGGTATCACCGCTCAGGGCAAGCCACCCGTTCATGTCGCCGCTGCGGGTTCCGCTGACGCTTGAGGACCAAGAGGCGTCAAGGCCGTCAACGGTGATCAACGGGTGGGTCCACACGGTCGAACTGCCTTTCTTGATGTTCACCGTCAAGGTGTAGTCACCCTGCACGGTTCGAATGTCGTCCGACGTGGTGTGGTCGGCGCCGTCCACGTGCCGGTGGCTGTCGGGCAACAGACCGGCCATGACTTCGATGGTGATGCCTTCGAAGGTGGTGGTGGTGGTTTGCTGCTGAGCGTTGTTGGTGGTCTCAAACACCGGCGCGATGCGCACACCGCTCTCCAGTGGCGTGCGCGTCATCTCGCTGGAATCC
>DUHJ01000207.1:5071-7226 GCA_013330925.1 Candidatus Poseidoniaceae archaeon
CCAGTTCGAAGGACGCGGACATGTCGGCACCATCGGTGGCGGTCACCGTGTAGGTGCGGATGACGTTGTTGACAGCGTCGTAGGCGTTGCCGCAGAAGAAATCAGAGAGCATCGGTTTGACGTTGACGTAATCCCGGTCCAAAGACAGCGTCTCCTGCCAGACGACTTCACCCGTGTCGCCGGCCGTGCCGTCACAATTTGGTGCGGTGGTGATCGTCACCGTGGTCGCGTCAAAACTCCCGCGGACCTTGAATTCCAGGCGGTCGTTGGCTTCGTCAAGCGAGACCTCCGAAATCACCAGGGCTTCACCGTCGGGAGCCACCACGCCTGCGGTGTAGGGAACGATGGCGATGAGAACGGCCAGCACCACGGCACCTCCGGTTTTGATGACGTTGAGGTCCTTGCCCTGGACCTGATCGGACAAGACGATGGCTCCGACCGCGACCAGAAGGACGGCCCCGGTGACGATGAAGGGGATGAAGCCCCCTTGGAGGCTGAGCAGAAGGCCGACGAACAGGCCAATTCCACCCACGGAGGAGAGGATGGCGGGAAGCGGCAAGCCCTCGTCGCCTCCGCCGGCGCCCACTGCTTTCGCTGCGGCTGGCGTTGGCGTCATCGTCTCCGCTTTGACCGGAGCTGGCGTTGTGGAGGCAGCGGCCTCTTCTGCGCTTGCTTGTTGGGCGGCCGTGTTGGCTTTGTCGAGCAGTCCACTCATGAGATAACCTCGCTCAATACCTCACGCTCGTGGACATATGAAGGCGACGGCAGACCTGCGTCACGAAGACGCGATTGCAGGAGGTACGTCAGAGACCCGGCGCGGCTTCCCTGAGCACAGGGACGCCTTCCTCTTCTTCGGTCCGAATCAGACTCCGACCTGCCATAGCTGCGGCCAAGGCGACCATGGAAAGGGTCGGGACGACTTCGAAGCCGGGGAGGTACACACCGCGGACGTAGATGGTGATCATCTGGGATTCGCGCTCACAACCGCCGTTCTTGCAGGAGAATTCCGACTCAGCGTAGAAGTTCATGGTGTAGTAGTGGTCGGTCCATCCCCAGTCCTTGGGGGTGCGGACGAGGACGCGAACGTTCTGGCCGGCGGGGTTGTTCTCAATCTGAGACTTGACGGCGGGCAGGTTGACGGTGAAGCCGTCCTCTTCCAACTTCTCACGTGAGTCGTCGGTGATGCCAATGCGCATGAAGTCAATCTGGTTGCCAAGGTTGAACACCTTGAATTCAAAGGGCTTGTCGGTCTTCGGCATGAGTTGCACGAAGGGTTCGACGGCTTCGACCTGAACCAGCGAGAACTGCATGATGTTGACCATCACGTTGGTCTGGGAGCTGGCCACGTTGACCGGGGGAACGCTGTTGATCTCGGTGACGGTTCCGGTCACGGAGAGTTGGCGGCTTTGCATCGCCATGTATGGGTCAGCACGCACCACGACCTGGAAGTCCACGTCTTGTCCGGCGCCGACGTAAACGTCACCGGCGTGGGCGACGGCAAGGCCGTCGGAGGTGACTTGGATGTTGACCTTCTCGATGTAGGTCGTGGGGTTGGTCACCGTGCATGTGGTGTATCCAGAGTAGGACGAACCAGGCTTCACTTCAACACGAACTTCACCAGGAGAACAGTTCATCGACACGGCGGCCGCAGGAATCTGTGCCTCGGCAGGAGCCGCGACGATCAGCAGGGAAAACAAGTACAGGCCAACGAGGAACGCGACACGACCGAAGGACTTCATGCGGACACCTACACCGGTCCGTCCATTCGGACCCTCATAACCATGTCGTCTCACTGCGGGAGAATGGACCCGAAGGGCATCGAACCCCTGACCTCCCGGTTATGAGCCGGGTGCTCTACCCGTCTGAGCTACAGGTCCAATCCTTCGTGAAGGCCCGCAACCATGAGGTTGCCGCCTCACATGAAGCGGTCGAGGGAGGCCTGTTCGGGTTTGATGCGCTCCCTGACCAGCCCTTCCGCGGCATCGCGAACGGATGCCGGCACGAACACCAACACCCGGTCCGCCGCCTCGCTGAGGGCTCGGACGATGGGGGAGTGTTCCGCAACGTCACGGCCGTCCTCCAGAAGGATGCCTTGCATGTAGGGCAGGTAACCGCGCTTTCGAACGGCGGCGACGATCAAATCCTGCTCTGGATC
>DUHJ01000177.1 GCA_013330925.1 Candidatus Poseidoniaceae archaeon
GGTCACGCTGGAACTGTTGTGCTCCGACCTCGCAGGGGATCTCGAGGCGCTGGCCATGCTCCTCGACGGAGCGCCGCTCAGGGTCTTCGCTCACAACGTGGAATGCGTCCCCAGCCTCGACAAGACGGTGCGCGACCACCGCGCCTCCTTCGACCAATCCTTGTCCATCCTTCGTGAGGCCCGTCGCCTGCGCCCAGACCTGCTCATCAAGACCTCCATCATGGTCGGCCTCGGCGAAACCGACGAGGAACTCGAGGAGGCCATGGCCCTCGTTCGTGAAGCAGGCGTGGACCTGATCACCCTCGGTCAGTACCTCGCCCCTTCATCCAAGCACTTGGCGGTGGACCGCTTCCCGGAACCGGAACGCTACGAGGAGTGGGCCGACCACGCGATGGAACTCGGCTTCCTCGGCGTGGCGAGCGGCCCCCTGGTTCGGTCGTCGTTCAAGGCCGGGCTGCTTCTTCGCGCATGCACGGAGGAGAACTGGAACGGCAGCATGCCGGGTGCCACGGTTCGTGTTCGCCCCGGTGCCGCGGCGGACCGACACCCCCATAGGCGGACCTCAGGTGGTGAAGCCTGATGCCCGAACGCCTGACCGTGAGCGAGGCGCCTTACACCATTGGCATCCCTCCGTTCCGACCTGGAGAGAAGGCGGACTTCGGCGGAGGATTTGCCGAACAACCCGGCGACCTCGGTCGGCCTGAGGTCACGTGCTCCGCACAGGACACGGCCACCCACGCCGTGGGCCTCATCCGCGTCCTCGACGACGAGCACGTCGCCCACGGCGAGTGGGACCCGAACCTCGACGAGGGGACCCTCCTCAAGGGATTGGAGCACATGATGCGCCTGCGCATCTTCGACGACCGCATGATGAAGATGCAGCGCACCGGACTGCTCTCGTTCTACATGCGTTCCTTTGGCGAAGAAGCGATCGCCATCGCCCAGACCATGGCCCTCAAGGAACAGGACTGGCTGTTCCCCTCCTACCGTCAACCGGGCGCCCAATTCGTGCGTGGCCGTGACATGGTGAGCATGATCTGCCACTGCATCGGCAACACCGAAGACAACGTTCGTGGACGTCAAATGCCGGTCCACTACACCTGGAAGGAAGGCCGCTTCATTTCCATCTCCTCGCCGGTCGGCACCCAATTCCCTCAGGCGGTCGGTGTCGCGATGGCCTCCGCCTACCGTGGGCTCGACGAAGCCTGCATTTCGTGGCTTGGCGACGGCACGTCGGCTCAAGGCGACTTCCACTACGCGGTCAACTTCGCTTCGACGTTCAAACCACCCGTCATCCTCAACGTCGTCAACAACCAGTGGGCCATCTCCACCCACGCCAACCTCGCCACGGGCGGACGCACCTTCGCCGAGCGTGGCCTGGCCTACGACATCCCCTCCTTCCGCGTCGACGGCAACGACTTCCTCGCGCTGTACGCCGTCACCAAGTGGGCCCGCGACCGCGCCTCCGCAGGCCTTGGTCCGACCTTCATCGAGGTCTACACCTACCGTGCAGGGGCGCACTCGTCCTCCGACGACCCAATCGCCTACCGCCCGCAAGACGAATTCAAGCACTGGCCCGGTGGCGACCCCATCGAGCGCCTGAAGGGCCACCTGATCGGTCGAGGCCTTTGGGACGAAGCCAAGCACACCGAACTCACCGAGCGCATCGATGCCGAAGTCATGGCCGCCTACAAGGAAGCCTGCACCTTTGGCGACTTGGCCAACGGCCCTTACCCTCCCGCCTCAACGATCTTCACCGAGGTCTACGAAGAGGTCCCATGGCACGTGCAAGAGCAGCGTGAGGAGCTCGGGAAGTGAGGTGGCATCATGGCGAAAATGAACATGATCGCAGCCCTCAATTCGGCGCTGGACCTGCAACTCCAGCGTGACCCCAACGTCGTCATCTTCGGTGAAGACGTCGGCTACTTCGGTGGCGTGTTCCGCGTCACCGCCGGACTCCAGGAAGCCCACGGCGCCCACCGCGTCTTCGACTCCCCCCTCGCGGAGGGCGGCATCGCTGCTGTGGCCTTCGGCATGGGCATCAACGGCCTACGGCCGGTGATGGAAATCCAGTTCGCGGACTACATCTTCCCCGCCTACGATCAGATCGTCAACGAGATGGCCAAACTCCGCCATCGCTCAGGTGGCGAATTCTGGACGCCCGTGACCATCCGCACGCCAGCAGGCGGCGGCATCAGGGGCGGCCACCACCACTCCCAATCTCCCGAGGCACAGTTCACCCACACGCCCGGACTCAAGGTCGTGTACTGCTCCAACCCCTACAACGCCAAGGGATTGCTCACTTCAGCCATCGAGTGCAACGATCCAGTCGTCTTCTTCGAGCCCAAGCGGTGCTACCGTGGCCCGTTCTATGGCGATCCGCACAAGGTTCCCACCTGGAACAGCCACCCCGACGGCGAAGTGCCGGAGGAGTACTACAGCATCCCGCTTGAACAAGCCCGCATCGTCAAGGAAGGCGGCGCGTGCACCGTCATCGCGTGGGGGACCATGGTGCACGTCGCCGAGGAAGCCATCCGCCAATCCGGCATCGACGCCGAACTCATCGACCTGCAGACGCTTGTGCCTTGGGACCGCGACACCGTGGTGGAGTCGGTCCGCAAGACCGGCCGCTGCGTCATCGTCCATGAAGCACCGAAGACCAGCGGCTTCGGCGCCGAAATGTCCGCGTCCATCCAGGAACGCTGTTTCTGGCACCTTGAGGCGCCGATCGAGCGTGTCACCGGATGGGACACGCCCTTCCCCCACACCACGGAGTGGGATTACCTTCCCAGCCCCGGCCGCATCGCCGAGGCCATTGCACGCACACAGGAGGCATGACACATGGGCATCTACGCATTCAAACTGCCAGACATCGGAGAAGGCGTCGTCGAAGGCGAAGTCGTGGAATGGATGGTCGCCGTGGGCGACACCGTCACCGAGGACCAACCCATCCTGTCCGTCATGACCGACAAAGCCACCGTGGAGATTCCCTCGCCCGTCAACGGCGTCGTCGTCAAGCGCGTCGGCGACGTCGGCGACATCCTTCCCGTCGGTGCAATGTGCATCGAGTTTGAAGTCGAAGGCAAAGGCAACGCCTCCGCCGGCGAAGATGCTGCACTAGCACCTGCGCCAGAACCCGAGGCGGCACCCGCTGCCGCACCGGCGCCCGCTCCGGCCCCTGCTCCCGTAGCAGCCGCCCCACCTGCTCCGGTCACGCCTCGCGTCCCCGGACTGCGTCCACTCGCCAGCCCTGCCGTGCGCATGAGCGCCCGTGAAGCGGGCGTGGACCTGACCTCCGTTGGAGGCAGCGGCCCCGCAGGGCGCATCACCCGTGCTGACCTCGAAGCGCACATCGCCGGTGGCGGTGCTGTGGCCTCGTCTGGACCTGCCCGAACGCGCCGCACGGGCACGACCGAGATCAAGGTCGCAGGACTGCGCCGCCGCATCGCCGACGGCATGACTGCGTCCTACTCGACCATCCCTCACTTCTCGTACTTCGAGGAAGTTGACGTGACCGAACTTGAGGCGTTGCGCCAGCACCTCAACGCCAACCGTGAGGAAGGCCAGCCCAAGCTGACGTACTTGCCCTTCATCATGCTCGGCCTGGCCAAGGCCCTTGGCGAACACCCGATTTGCAACGCCCACTACGAAGACGACCGCTTGACCGTGGTGCGCCACGAAGCCG
>DUHJ01000153.1 GCA_013330925.1 Candidatus Poseidoniaceae archaeon
GGAGAGGTGCCGACGATCCAGGTCATTTTGGATGGTGGAGGCGATTTCCTGCAGTGCGTATCGGCTAGGAGCACGCTGAATTCGCTTGAGATAGCGGCGGCTGCGACGAGACATACGTGTCGCGGCCATAGAAATAAATCCACCCTGCCGGTTCTTGAAAGAATCGCCCGCAACTACGGACTTCACCCGAAGTGGTTTTAGATTCATTCATTATGAATAAACAGGCCATACGGGAGAAGTTCTCGATTTCGCCACCGACCAACAATTGATACCCTCGCCGCACGAGCAAAACACATGACGGACCCGGTGACCTTCGAAGCAGGGCAACACGTCCCGGCCTTTACGGCCAAGGACGCTGCGGGAAACACGCACGACTTGATGGCCACGCTTGGAGAAGGGAAGCACGTGATCCTCTACTTCTATCCGCGCGACAGCACGCCAGGGTGCACCACTCAAGCCTGTGACTTCCGCGACAACATGGCCCGACTGGGTTCCGAATCCTACGTGGTCTGGGGCGTGTCAAAGGACAGCGCAGCATCCCACGACAAGTTCACCACCAAGGAGGACCTCAATTTCCCTCTCTTGATGGACGAAGACGGAAGCCTGCACGAGACCTTTGGAACATGGCGGATGAAGAAGAACTACGGCAAGGAGTACATGGGTTGCTCCCGATCGACCTTCGTCATCGCTCCGGACGGCACCTTCGCCTGGGCGCGCTACAACGTGCGGGCCAAGGGCCACGTGGACATGCTGATGCGGGAACTTGGCCTCGGAGCGTGAAGACCTGAGCGAGGAAGCGAAACGTGCCGTGGCCGCTTTTCTGGAGCGGTGCATTGGTTACGCCACCGCCTCCATCGAACGCAAGCACGAACGTGGGGAATCCACCGCATCGTGGGAGGCGTACAAGGAACACACCGCCTTCGCACGGGACGAGGTGAACGCCGGTCGTCTCGATGCTTGGTTCGAGGGCGAGGTTGGGCGCGATCCTGCCCGCACCCCCCAACGCCTGCTCGGTGAGCGAAACGTGGTTCGTCTCGAAGAGCTTGAACACCGCAAACGTGCGCAGATGCTGACCTCCACGCTGTCCCCCCGCCCTCTTGTCCTCGTCGCCACGACGGACGCCCAAGGAAGGCACAACCTTGCCCCGATGACCTCGCTCAGTGTGGTGTCCAACAGCCCACCGCTCGTCGTCATGTCCCTCTCCAGCGACCGGGAAGGTCGGGCCCGCGACACCTTGCTCAACCTTCGCGAGCGCCCGACGGCCACCCTCTACGTGTTGCTGAGTGGCCCTGATGATGCCGCCTTGGTGGCCCAAACCGCGACGAGCCTGCCCCGTGGCGATTCAGAATGGGACGGCGTCCCGCACACCGTGGACGACCACGGAAACCCGTTCCTCGACCGGGCTGCCGCAGCCCTTCACGTTCGAATGGTGGACGAACTCCCGCTCCCTGGCGCCGTTGCAAAGTTGGCGGTTTTGGAGGTGGACGAGGTCCACCTGCCAAGCGGCGTTGAGGGCACGTCGGCCCTTGACGTGCTGTGTCAGCATGGCCTTGACCGGCTGATGTCCAGCCCGACGGGTTGGTCGCAAACCGTCGATCACCGCTCGGCCTGAACCGCGGCCCACGTTCGTGCAAGCCCCTCGGTAAGCTCCGTGCTGACGGACCAACCAAGACGATCACAGGCTTCCTGAGCGGAAGGTCGCCGGCGACGGACGTCGCCAGGGTGCCCACGGGGCACGTGCTCGACCGCTGCACCGGTCAGGGCAGCGATGCGTTCGGCAAGGTCTGCAATGCTGACCTCCGCGTCGGAACCGAAATTGAATCCAGCACCTGTAAGCGAACCTGAACCGTCCACGGCTTCGTCCAATCGCCCAAGACGCTCGAGGCCGTCAACCACATCGCCCACCCAAGTGAAGCAACGCGTTTGCTTCCCATCGCCGTGGACGAGCAAAGGGCGTCCTTGCGCAGCACGTTCGAACATCATGGCCACGACTTGTCCGTTTTCTCCACCGCTTGCACGTGGCCCGTAGGCGTTGCAAGGACGTGCAATGCGGACGTCAAGACCGCGCTGTACCGCGGCCAGCCCGAGCACTTCGACGATGTACTTCGAGGCCCCGTAGGAATGACGCAAGTGTTCGGAAGGAGGAGAAAACACGGAACTTCGGTCGCCTTGCATCGCCTCGGGGTTGTCCCCGAAGGCCTCGGGCGAGGAAGCCAACACCAAGCGCGCACTCCAGCGTTCTGCCGCGGCAATGGCGTGCATCGCACCGTTCACGGCCACGTCGACGACGGCCTCCGCCTCGCGATCAAATCGAGCGGTCCCGTTGATGGCGCCAAGATGGTGAATCAATGAACACGGTCCGATGGCCCGTTCAACCTCCATCCATGCCTCAGGATCACGCACGTCACCTTGAACGAGGTGAACGCCCTCTGGACAGCGGTCAAAGGACGACCGTGAGCCGTTGTCAAGGACCACGACCTGCCTTCCCTCTGCGAGCAAACGGTCCACGAGATGTGAACCCAAGAAGCCGGTGCCGCCCGTGACCAGGATTGGACCCATGCCCTCACCGCTGTTCCGAAGCCCGCTCCAAGACCTTCAGATGAACCGCTCCACCCGAAGTGCGAACAAGTTCGACCAAGTCGCCGTCGTTCACCTCGAGGCACGGGTCTTCACCGAAGCCGTGCGCGTAGGGCAGACCAAGCAGGGAAGCGGCGGGCAAGGACAGCGGGCAGACGTCACGATTGACGATGGCTGCGGGCCCTCGGTCGCGGTACATGAGCCCCATCAACACGTAGGGGGCCACGGTGGACCCGGAGCCCTTGGGGTAGATCAGCACTTTTCCTTCGATGGGACGACCGTCCAGCGGGTGACCGCGTTCGTCGATCTCCCCGGTCTCGCGGTCGACGTAGCCAAGGTAGGTGATGGGAACGTCGGTGACCATGGCCCTTCCAACCACACGGTACTCCGGTTGAGAGGACAGCCCTTCACCGCTCAACGCACAAGCACCCTCCCGGTGGGTCACGTTGCTTTGAGGCACGTGATGGGTGCGGTCGCCAAGGTCCGGCCGTGGACCTTGCACCAAATCGGGTTGGAAGGCATGAGCGACGCACGACTGGATGTCAGCAACGCTGGTCGGGATTCTGTTCAAGCCGCTGGTCAGGTAGTGCTCCGCCTTCATCGAGTTGGTCAGCAGGTGGTTGAACCGTGCCCGGTTGTACGGTGTGACCTCTGGGCACGTGTCCTTCAGGACCACAGCGCCGCTTTCCTCAAGCATGGCGAGTGACCCGTCGGCTTCGGCCAAGGCATGGTTTTCTCTGCTGGTGAACATCCACAACCGCCCGTCTGGAATGCGCGAACCCATCTCGGCGTGTGCGCGTACCGCTGCGGCCGTCAACCGAATCTCCTCAAGCGAGGCTTGCGGGCAACCGATGACCACCAAATCGACCGTCCCTTGGGGAGCAAGTTCCTCTTTTCGCTTGACCAGAGCCGCGTCGTCGAAGACCAGGGTGCCCTGCCAACCGCCCACAGGCGCGGACCAATCGTCTCCGTCTCGCTGAAGGGGCGGGTCCACGGAAACGCCGTTGACCCAAAGCATGGGTGTTCCATAATTCGCCGCCGCTGCGGTCAAGGCCTTGCGCTCGGCGAAGGTCATGCCCGATTCGAGGCCAAGGATGAGCGGCATTGGCCCCCAAGGCATCGACCAGCCGGGCTGTGCTTGCGCACCGATCCAATCGCCAAGCATCGAATAATCGGCCAAGGTGGAGAGTTCAGCGGTCACCTCGACGCGGATGTTTGGGTGGCGGTGCCCGTCAAGGTGGAGGCCCCAACGTGGTGCAAATCCGGTCAAGGCCGTCGCCAAGGCAGACAACCCTGACTCGCGGTTGGTGCGCATCTTCGTCCAAGAATTGGCGTAGCAGACGGCATTGGATTCGGCCCAACAGCCGATGCCCTCCTCAAGCTCAACCCCGCGGTCGTAGGGTGTGCAGGACAAGGTCGGACGGATGCCGAGTTTGGTGTAGGCGTCCACGATGCCAAGTTGCGCTTCGAGGAAGCCCTCCCGCCCAAGGTCCATTTCCTCCATCCGATCCGCATCACAACCGGCAGAATTCAGCGTGGTTGGAATGGTCACACCGGGTCCACCGCTCTCGGTCAGATCCCTCAGAAAGCGGATCAATCCATCGCCCCCGGTGATGACCGAGACGCCAGACACGTGCGAATCCTTGACCTCGACAAAGGACGACGCTCCTGCCGTCAAGGCCAGATCGACGACCAGACGAGCACCCTTCTGCCGGGTGGGACCCTCCTTGCCGTCCAGTTGCGCCTGCAAACGTGGTGGGAGGTCCATGGTGGTCGGACGGGGAGGAAGGCCCTCAAGCCTGCCGGAACGTGAAGGTTGATTTCGGCAGAGGTTTTGTATCGTTTGATGACGAACGGCGACCCATGTCAACGCCCAGAAATTCCAACATTCAACCGCAGCAACAGGAGACAGAAGAAGCACCGGGGGGCCGGGCTGCCGCCATGTTTCAGGCCGCTCTCGTGCTTCTCGCCCTTGGCCTAGGCGCGGCGGGATTGTTCTATCCTGACCTTGACATCGACGGCTCAAGCCCCGCTTCCATCCTCTTGGTGGCCGAAGACGCCGACGGGGCTTGCCCGACCAGCGGTGTGCTCCTCACCTTTGGCGAGGACGACAACGAGGACGGCGTGCTTCAGGACGCAGAGCGT
>DUHJ01000091.1 GCA_013330925.1 Candidatus Poseidoniaceae archaeon
AGGTCAACGCCTTGGTGGTCAACGGGCCGCACCGTGAGCTGAACCGGCTTGAACACGCGGAAGAGGGAGAATTCCTCGAGGAGTTCACGGAGGACTTCGGCGCGCACGTCTTTGTTGTCGGAGAGCGTGTTTTCCGTCGTGCCGTAGGGCACCATGATGTCGATGGACAACTCCCTTGCTTCGGCTTTGTACAACTCCCAATCGATGTTGATCTGGAGGCGTGCAGCCACCTTGCTGACCGTGTCTTTGACCAAGTATTCGATGTGCTTGTTGGACAACATGTCGTCCGTGTCTTGGTGGTAGACCTTGTACATCAGCGGGTACAACAGGAGGAGGCTGACCGCGGACAGCGAGAGCGAAATGAACGCCATCCACCATGCGGGAATGCCGGCGGCACCCCCGGTCAACATGGCGGTTTCTCGGCCGCCGCCGAGTTCCGCGCCCATCAGCACGAAGCCCCAGCGACCAAGTTGAGGCATGGTCCAGCAGTTGCGCTGTCCGGCTTCGAGGATGGTGGCTTCCGTATGGTTTCCGTCTTCCACAAAGGGCAGGAAACTCAGGGTTGCGCTGGAGGTTGAAAGCTCGACGGACAAGTCGTTGGAAATGGGCCAATCACCCTCCACCGTTTCGTTCTCGTCGGCGTCTTCAGGCGGTTGCATGTCCACAAGGACCCGCAATTCGTACGGCCCCGGTGGTAAATGATGGAAGCTAAACACGGTGCCGAGGGAGCCGTTGGTGCCGATGGAGTAGTTTTCCTCAACTTCCGTGGTGAGGCGGTTGGTGTTTTCACCGATGACGTCCATCGTGATGAGGTTCATGTTGACGGTCGCCAATCCTTCAGGCAGGTTGTAGACCCCGATGCTGAACCGTTCGTTGTCGTTGTCGGGGTAGATGTGGATCCAGGGCTCGTCGGTGACTTCCTGGCATTCTCCACTCGGGTCGAGGAAGGTCTTGGATGCCGCGTGGTCGAGGCCCGTGGAGGTGCCGAGCAGGCCACCGGACATCGAGAAGATGAGCAGGGCGTAGAACGCCCCGTAGATGAATCCTGAAATCAGCACGAAATCTTCGATCGCCGAAGGAAAGCGCCTTCGGTCACCCTTGGACCGTCGGTTACGGATGACGGTCAACTCTTTCTCGAGCTTGCTGGTGCCGTCGTCGGGTGGGGAATCCGAGAGAGTTTGGACCTCACCCTCGCGGCTCATGCTCAACCATTGGGGTGTGGGTCTTGAAGCCATTGTCCGTTTTTGCCTGCGTGCCGACCCCCATCGGAAGCCTTGAAGGGGTGGTGCTTGTGGCCGAAGCGCTCAAGGGACAGTAGCTTAGTTGGGAGAGCGCGGCACTGAAGATGCCGAGGTCGCTGGTTCAAGTCCGGCCTGTCCCACTCAACCTGCGTCAGCCGTGTTTTTCGTACGGCCTTCGCGCCATCACTCGGCGCCGTCAAGGGCCACCTTTTGAGCGTCCCACATGGCCTCAAGACCACGGTCCGCCATGGCCAGAAGCGCCATGAGTTCCTCACCGTTATAGGTCGCTTCCTCACCCGTGGCTTGGATTTCCACGTAGCGGTCATCGCTGGTCTTGATGACGTTCATGTCCACGTCAGCACGGCTGTCGAGGTGGTAGTCAAGGTCCAACCAGACGTTGCCCTCGAGCAGACCGACAGAAATGGCCGCAAGTTCGTTCGGCATCACGGCCTTCTCATGGTTGGCGCGTTCGGCTTCTGTCAGGCTTGGGGGGCTCCATCCGCTGCGTCGTTGGTCCTCCGTCGGTCGGAGGTCAACGGGCAAGCAGTCGCCTGAAGCAATGAGGCGGCGGATGGCAAGCCGAAGGGCGATGCCCGCGGCGGTGATCGACGCGCAGCGGGTGCCGCCGTCGGCGTTCAGCACGTCGCAATCGACGTTGATGGCGACCGGTCCGAGGGCCTCGAGGTCCACGGCAGCGCGCAGGGACCGGGCGATGAGGCGCTCGATTTCCTGCGTCCGGCCCTTGGCGCCGTTGCGCTCGCGGCGGAAGCGGCTGTCCGTGCTGCCGGGCAGCAGGCTGTACTCGGCGTGGACCCAACCCTTTGTGGCGTCGCGAGGGAACCAGCGGGGAAGGCTGCGCTCCTTGGTGACGCAGACGAGGATGACCGTGTCGCCTTGGCGGTACAGCACCGAGGCAAGGGCGTTCGGCGTGAAGTCGAGTTCGACCTCAACATGACGCATTTCGTTCTGCTCGCGGTCGGGGTTGAAGCCCGTCTTGTCCTTGGCCATGGCCTGCCGACGCGCTCCCCCTCATCAAACGGTCGCCTCCTGCTCTTGAACAGGTTGAAGGCCCGATTCCCGGTCCACCGTCCATGCCCACCCCGGTGATCTGCAGCGTCGCTCGGACTCCCATTGGCCGCTTCATGGGCGCCTTCAGCAGCCTCAGCGCGGTCGACCTTGGCGTCGTGGCCGTGTCTGGCTTGCTTGAGCGCGTTGGGCTTGACCCAAACAGCGGCCTCGTGGACGAGGTCATCATGGGCCAAGTCCTCCAAGCCGGAGCAGGTCAAAATCCTGCACGCCAGGTCGCTTTGGGTGCAGGCCTGCCCGTCAGCACGCCCGCGCTGACCGTCAACAAGGTCTGCGGCTCCTCCCTCAAGGCAGTCATGCTCGCAGCGACGGCCATCCGTGCTGGCGAACACCGCTGCATTGTCGCCGGCGGCATGGAGAGCATGACCAACGCACCACAGTTGCTCATGGGCCAACGTCGCGGTGCCAAGATGGGCAACAGCACCTTGGTGGATTCGATGATTCACGACGGTCTGTGGGACGTTTACAACGACATGCACATGGGCAACACCGGCGAAGTGGTGTCCGAGGAATTCAGCATCAGCCGCGAAGGCATGGACGCCTTTGCCGCACAAAGCCAACAGCGGGCGGCCACGGCCCAATCCGAAGGCTGGTTTGCGTGGGAAACGGTGCCTGTTCAGGTGCCGCAACGCCGAGGTGACCCGATCACGGTGGACGCCGACGAGGGCGTTCGAGCGGACACCACCGCAGAGGGCTTGGCCGGCTTGCGCCCGGTCTTCGACCGTGAGGGCAAGGTAACCGCCGGCAACGCCAGCACCCTCAACGACGGCGCTGCGGCCGTGCTCGTCGCCGATGCCGACCTTGCCGCCGAGATGGGCTGGGACATCATCGCGGAAATCGTCGACCAGACCACCAGCGGCGTAGCGCCAGAGCGCGTCATGGCGGCTCCCATTCCCGCCGTGCGCACCCTGCTGGAACGTCAAGGCCTCGACGTCTTGGACGTCGACGTGTACGAGCACAACGAGGCCTTCGCGGCCGCGTCCTGCGCCGTGGCCCAAGACCTCGGCATCCCCAACGACCGATTCAACCTGCACGGCGGCGCGGTCAGCCTGGGCCACCCGCTGGGTGCCTCCGGTGCACGTTGCCTCATCACGATGATCGGGGCGATGCGTCGCATCGATGCGAAGAGCGGCATCGTCACGCTGTGCTTGGGTGGCGGAAACGCCGTCGCCATGCTCGTTCGACGGGGCTGAGCAGAGGAACGAACCCTCAAAATTGAGGCTGTAGGTCCACCGGCATGGAATCCCTCCTGCACGCGGAAGTGCGGCTTCGAATTGACGGCCTCCTCAAGGACGAAGACGACTGGGTCACGGCGATGGCGACCGTCGTCTGTGAATTGCATCATGCCTTCGATCACTTTCACTGGACGGGCTTCTACCGCACCGTGCGCCCAGGCCACCTCAAGGTCGGTCCGTACCAAGGTGGCCACGGTTGTTTGGACATTCCCTTCGAACGGGGCATTTGCGGTGCAGCGGCCCGCACGGCGACCACGCAGGACGTCCCCGACGTTCACGTTCGACCGGAGCACATCGCCTGCAGCAGCAGCACAAACAGCGAGGTGGTGGTCCCTGTCGTTGCACCTTCAGGTCACGTCATCGCCGTGCTGGACGTGGATTCCGACGACCCAGCCGCTTTCAGTGGTGCTGACGTGGCCTTGCTGGAGTCCTTGTGTGCAACACTTGGTCAGCGCTACGGCAACGCCGTGGTGGCCAGCATTCCCGGGTTGAACTGATCAGTCCTCGGCTGTGGACGCACCGGCGGGTTCGCCCCGTTGAAGGGCGCTGAACAGGTGGTGGTCCTCGACGATGTCGATTGGGCCGGGCAGCACCGGCAAGATGTCGTCCACGCTCAATCCAGTGGCCTTTGCGATACGGTTCGCGGCGGTCTCTTTCTTGGTCCGGCCACCGCTGATGATCGCCCAACGACCGCCGAGGGTCTCGGCTTGTTTTGGCGTGGTGCCCATGAGCAAGGGCACGCCGTTGATGGCCAC
>DUHJ01000106.1 GCA_013330925.1 Candidatus Poseidoniaceae archaeon
CGGCCTTGCTTCCAACGACGCCATGCGTGAAGCCGTCCAAGCACTGGGGTTGACGATGGTCAAGCGAGGGGTGCTTCGGGGCATGAACGCCGCCATCCACGGCGAAGCGCACCGTCGCGGCATCGACGTGATGGGCATCATGGCCGAAGCGGACCCCCGGTACCCGGACGCTCGTGCTGCCGCTGAAATCATCCGTTGCATCGACCAATTGCTGCCGATCACGTCCCTTGACATCGAGGAATTGATCGAGGAAGCTGAAGCCATCGAAGAGCAAGTTTCAGCGATGATGAACGCGGCCAAGCAGGATGAGCAGGGCTCCAGTGGCGCCAACGCGATGCTCTACGGCTGAGGTCCGTTCATCCACCTGTCCAAGGTGTTGGCCGGCGGGGCAGGTTCTGCCTTCGCGCCGAGTTCACGCTCAAGCCGGGCCTCGTCCCAGATTTCGATGCCCAGGTTTTCTGCCTTGGTCAATTTCGAACCGGCTGACGCCCCCGCCACAAGCACGTCCAGCGCCTTGGACACGCTCCCAACCACCCGTCCACCGGCGGCTTTGATCGCGTCCTGCGCCTGCTTTCGTGGCATCGTCAGGGTGCCCGTCAGGCAAAATGAGCGACCTTCCAGTACACCGCCGGTCGGGGGTTTGGCCTCGTCGGTCACGTCGAGGGACTCGAGCAAGGCCTCGACCGTGCTTCGGCGCCGGTTCAACCCGTCCCGGAATGCTTGCGCCACAACGGTGCCCACGCCTTCCACCAAACACAAGTCACGGATCGCTTCTGAATGAACGTGGGCCTTGCCCTTCTCGTCATCAGATGGGCCGAAGGACGCATCGCCTGGTTCGGCCAACGCGCGGTCCACCCACGGCAGGACGTCGTCGGCCGTGCCGAAGTGATGCGCCATCGAGGTGGCCAGTTCTGGACCGATGCCCGGCAGACCCAACGCATGCAGGAAACGACCGAGCGACATCGAGCGGGAAGATTCCACCTGAGCAAGCACGTTCCCAGCCGAGGTTTCTCCCATCCGTTCAAGGGAGGTCAATTGTTCGAGGGTGAGCGCATAAAGGTCCTCAAGGCCAGTCACGAGACCTTGCTCAAGCAGTTGGTCGACCAATTTCTCACCGATACCGTCCATCTCGAGGGCGCGGCACCAATACAACAAGGCGCGTGATGTCCTTGCGTCGCACATCATGTCGTCGCATCGCAAGAAGGCCCCGTCCAGCCTCAGCACGGCATCGCACGAAGGGCAAGTGCTCGGCGATGGAATAGGAGCAGAGGTCGGAAGATGCCCCGCGAACGGGCGGCCGTCGGCATGGACGCGCCCCTTGAGGTCATGCTCGCTGGCGCGCCCAAGGCCCGCTTCGATCTTGGGGATCACGTCGCCGCGGCGAACGATGCGAACTTTGTCGCCCAACCGGAGGTCGAGGCGCTCCACTTCGCCGACGTTGTGCAGGGTGGTGTTCTCCACCGTTACACCGGCGACCACTTGTGGTGCAATGCGGGCGACGGGCGTCACGGCTCCCGTACGGCCGGTCTGCCAATCCACGGCAAGCAGGACGGAGACGGCTTCCTCAGGTGGGAATTTCCAAGCCAAGGCCCATCTTGGATGGTGGGCGGTCATCCCTAAGCGCTCACGGTGTGCTCGAGAGGTGACCTTGTACACGACGCCGTCGATTTCGAAGGGGAAGGTTGGCCGGGCCGTGGTCCATGCTTGAGTGGACGTGATCAGCGCCTGAGCCACTTCAGCAGGCGTGTCGGCTTCGAGCACCGTCCAATCTGCGGGTCGAATGCCCGCCTTCTCGAGCCAAACCAGCAGCGCGTCGTCGTCGTCATTGTCAGGGGGTGCAGATGAGTTTGGGTGCTGTTCTTCCGCCGGCAGGAACCGAACGTCGTAGGCATGGAAGACCAAATCGCTGGCGTCGGCTTTGCCCACGTCGTGCTTTTGCCGCAACGCGCCGGCGGCAAGGTTCCTCGGATTGGGCGAGACGTCCCGGTATTTGGCCTCAAAGACGGCGAGCGGCATGACCACTTCGCCTCGAACGTGCGCATCGACTGGAATGGAGAGGCGGTCGGGGACGTTCGCCACTTTTCGGGCGTTTCGGGTGACGTCCTCGCCACGGTCGCCGCTGCCTCGGGTGGCGGCACGCACCAAGCGCCCGCAACGGTACTCCAAGGACAGGGCGGAACCGTCCAATTTGGGCTGAGCAAGGATGCGTGTCGCTCCGCCCGCGGTTTGTTGAACAAAGTGCACCAAATCGTCGTCCGTGGTCCCTTTGTCGAGGCTCCGCATCGGGAAACGGTGGTCGACTTTGACCGAACCAGGCTCGACCTCCGCACCGACCCGTTGCAGCTGCGGATGCTCTGGGTCCAAGCGCTTCAGTTCGTCCCAGAGGGCGTCGAAGGCAGCGTCGCTGATCTCGGGTACCGCCGCGTTGTAGTACAGGTCAGAATGGCGGGCGATTTCCGCCGCCAGGTAGGCGATGCGTGACGTGGTGTCCGCCCCCCTGTCGCCCATGCCATGAGACCGGGGACGAGGCTCTTTGAGGCCTCGCCTCAGACTTCCTTGCCAAGTCGAAGCGCGGTGAACTGGCTGTTCTCAAGCGGGCACCGCATCGCCAAAGCGGCGTCCATGCGACGAAGATGGAGTTCCGCCGTCACGTGAACGATGGCCTCGAACAAGTGACCTGCTGCAGGCACCAAATCGTCGTCCGAAAGCACCGCGTGGAGGTGGGTGAACGGGTGACCGTCTTGATGGCGCGCAAGGTTTCCTTGCAAGGCCACGAGTTCCGCGCCGCCTTCGATGGTCCGACGATGGTAGACGTGGTCATCGTCCATGTACCCGTAGACCGAGGCTCGGACACGCCCGATGCCGCTGGTCACGGCCGCCGCGTTCAGGCCGAGGGCATCGGCCACGTCGCGGAGTGCTGCATGGATTTCTTCACCTGGGTCCAGCCGAAGGAAGATGTCGTTGCCGCTCGTGGTCCATTCCATGGCATGAGGTGAATCACGCGGTCCTTGAACGGATGCCTCATTCCTCTTCGAGCATCAACGACCATGCTTCATCGCCGAGCAACCCGGCTGCGATCCATGCTCGCACGGTGGTCAATTCGTTGACCTCGGCGGCAACGGGAAGAGGTCCGAAGACGCCCCAACCTCGGCGCAGAAGCATGATGCGTCGACGGGGTTGGCGGTCGGCAAGTTTCAGCCGCTCCCAGGCGTAGCGTTGCCCGTCTGCAATCAGGTGCGTTCGGGTGACGGCGTACCGTTTTGGGACGAGAAGTCCAACGAGGTGGAGCAGGAGCAGCACATCCCAGACCACGGCCCAGACCACCGAGGTGCCCGAGATTCGAATGAAACCCCAAGGAAGCACCAACATTGCCGCCATCGAGAACAAGTTTCCCCAATGGCGAATCGCCTCCTCCGCGCCGCCGCTGGCCCACGCGTACCCTCCTGGGGCTGGACCAAGCTCAGGCACCAAGCGGGATTGACGCACCAACCACACGGCGTCCCAAACGACGATCCCCGCCAACACAAGCACGGCCAAGAGGCCAATCGCATCGGGTTGGGTGAGGATCATCCGTGCCGCCTCACAGGTGAACCAAGTCCTTCTCCGACAGGTTGCTGCCACCGCCACCGCCACGGCGACGCAGCAGCAGCACGAGCCCGAGCAGCACGAAGACGGTCACGGCCACAAGCCCGAGCGCCGAAGGCCCGTCGTCGACGGAAGCGCCTTCCAAGGCATCGGGAATGCCGTCGCCGTCGTCGTCCTGGTCCGCGACCAGCCACGTGGATTGGCCCGGCGGACACGTGACGTCGTCGGGTTGGCCGTCTTCATCGGTGTCCACCGTGGCGCAGGCATCCATTGGGAACGCGTCACGCGTGTCACGGATGCCGTCGCCGTCGTCGTCAAGGTCGTAGACGTCTGGTCCGCAAGGTTTCGCGGTCTGTTCGTCGTACCACGTCAGTTCACTGCAGGTGCTGGTCCAATCCCCGTCCGTGTCGAGGGGGGTCACTTCAACGTCCAGCAACACCGTCGTGCTGGCACCGTAGCCGTCCGTCACCACGACCTCAATCAAATACAGGTCTGCGGGCAAATCGGTGATGTTCCACGACAGCACGGCATTGGAACGCATCATCACGATGCCCATGTCGTCGCTCACGGTCCAATCGTAGGTCAAGCCCTCCGCATCTTCATGGTCGTCCAACACCGACAAGTGGGCCGCGATGGGCAAACTTTCCATCACCCTTGCGCCGCTGATGGGGCGTTCGAAGCTGACCGAAGGTGCTTGATTGCCCAAGACCGTGAGGGTGACAGGGCCGCTGCCCAAAGTCACGTTGGCCGTCACCGGTGGTGAGCCGGGCACATCGAGCGAAACGCTTCCCTCCGTGGTCGTGACCGCTCCGTTGACGTCGATGCGTCCAACCAGCAACGAAAGGTCGACGGCAGCGCCTTGTCCATTGGCCGTCTGAACGACGACGCTTGGCAGGGAAGGCGTCACGGTCCATGCCCCGTCGGAGGGTGTGCCGTCGCGTTCGCTGATGAAACGCTGGACGATCCAGCGCTCCAAGACACCGCTCCCAAGCACGGTGGCTTGGTCGAAGTCAATGCTTCCTCCAATCGCTTCCACCGTGGTGTCAGCAAGTTGGATGCTGCCCGTCAGCACTGCATCGTTGAGCACCAGGGGATGTCCGTCGGCCGCCACGGCCACGTCGGCGTGCACCGAGGCGTCATGAACGCGAACCGGAGCAGGATCTTCGTTCCCGTCGGCATGAACGTCCACGCCGAGGGCATACCCAGTTACGGTGAGGCCGTGGATTTCGAGCGGCGTCGTCCGTCCGTGATGCGCGATGAAGGCCGTGCCCGTGCCCGGACCGTCAAGGACCACGTCGCGAAGGATTCCGGCTGAATCGTCCACGTCAAGCCCCGGAGCTCCGGTGATGTGAACGCCGTCGAGGTCCAAGGCCCGGTTTGGACCCCCCGTCAAGGCGGCAGTGCCCTGACCGGACACGAGGGTGAGGTCAACCAAGCGCAGCTCGCCGTCAATGTCCTGGAGATGCAGCGATGCTCCGCTTCCGTCGTGGTCGCTCGCGTCGAGGCCATCCACAGCCCCACGGACGCCGGAAAGATGCAATCCGGCACCAGCACCGGGCCCAACGGTCAGGTTGGACGCGGTCACGTCGAGGTTGCGCCACCATGCGGCCTCGTCGCCACAGCCGTGGAAGAGCAGCCCGTTTACGGTCACATCAACGCCGGGGCCTTGCGCACGCATGCACGCCCCGCCTGCGTCCCGTAGGGTCACGTCGATCAAGTCCAGCGTGCCGCTGGCCGCTGGAAGGACCTCGATGAGCGGGTCCGCTCCCGAGGAGCGGGCGAGGGTCGTAGAGGTCATCTGCACGTCGCCCGCGCCGTGATGACGGAACGCAGGGCTGGCCTCCAAGAGGCGAGCGCCGCGAAGCGCTACGTCCGTTTCGGCGTCGCCATTGACGAGGATTCCCGCCCAACGTGCCCCTGCTCCGGGCCCTTGCAGCGTCGCTGTGGCCACGTCGAGGCTTCCTTTCACCTCGATGGTGACCGCGTCGGCCACACGAAGCAACACGCCGTCGCGCAAGGTGAGCGTCCCGTCGGAGGACACCGTAAGGTCCTCGTCAAGGTGGTACGGACTCCACTGTGCTTCAAGCACGGTCCAGCCGGAGAGCATCCCCCCGTCCAAGGTTGAGGACATGAAGCGGTGCTCAAGCGGCCCACTGGTGTCCCAAGCCACGGAGTCCGAGCGACCATTGCGGTCCATACGGACCATGATCACGCCCGTTTCGGATGTTCCCGTCTCGTCCACAAGAAGG
>DUHJ01000174.1 GCA_013330925.1 Candidatus Poseidoniaceae archaeon
GAAGCGTCTCGCCGTTCTGTTGATCGTGTCCGCCTTGCTGATGGCGCCATCCTTCGGCGCCGCGAATCCAAACGGTGTCGGCGAGGGCACCTTCGACGCACAGTGTGGCGGTGCCTGCCACGGTGATGCCGACATGAACCGAAGCTCTGCCTCAACGGTCTCGATTTCCGTCGAGCATGCCGTGTACGAGGGCTTGCTCACCAGCGTCTCCGTAACCGTGACCAACGTGCAAACCACCGACACCGGCCTGCTTGGCTTCTTCTTGCTCTCCGATGTTTCCGGGGCCGAAGACACGCCGGAGGACGACGGATGGACGGTGGTGTCCAACAGCGAGGGGGGATCACAAAATTACGTCGAAGTGGTCGTCCCTGACGGCACCGCTCAGCACACGGTCGAGTGGACGCTGCGAGCGCCCAGTGCGGGTGCTTACGACCTTCATGCATCCGTGCACCACGGCGCCCGAGACGGCAGCGGAGCGCCCTTTTTCGGCGTCACGACCGCGCCGGTCAGCGTGCAGGTGGATGCGGTTCCCGACGATTTGCCCCGTCTGTCCGAAGGCTTCCAGCCACCGGTGATGCGCACCGTCGGTGAATCCACCGTCATCCGCCTGACGACCGAAGCCGTGCACGACCTCGACGTCGAGTGGCGCGTGGATGGCGGCGCGGTCCGAACGGCCGCTGCAACCTCGCAGGACAACGGCGTGTGGACCTTTGAAATCCCAGCCAGCCTCGCACCGGTGCTGGTCGAATGGCGCGTTCATTTGGAAGGCGAAGGGCCCACGCAGACCACCCCATGGGTGGCCTTGCAAAGCCAGGAGCCGACCTTTGAGTCAGACGACATGACCGTGTATGCCCAAGCGTTCGCCATGTTGGTGGCGTTCTTGGTCGCCTTCATCGCGTTGCCACGCAAGACCCTTCCCAACGACGAGCAGCCGAAACTTCTGCCCTTCGCTGACGAGGTGATGCCCTGATGGTCTCCGCATCCACCCTTCACGTGATCTCCACGGAAGTGGCCGTTGGATCCTTCGCCTTGGCAGGCGTGGCCTTCCTGTTGGCTGGCGTGGCCAGCCACGGATGGTTCGGAACGGGTCGCCATGTTGGGGTGGCGGACGTGACCGCGCACTTCGCGCTCGCGTTCGGTCTCTTTGCGATGCCTTTCGCCATGGCCACAGGGCTACAATCGAGCCCTGGAGACGGCGTGAATCATCCCTTGCTCATCAACAAGATGCTGCTTGGCTCTGCCGCCATTGGACTCGCGCTGGGGGTTTTGCTGACCCGCCGAAGGCTCGGTGCGCAGGTCTGGGACGACCGTTTGGGGCGACGGTGGCAGAGCCTCGGGGGCCTGTTGGCGGTTGGAATGGTGCTGATGACGTCCTCAATGGGTGGCACCTACACGCGGGGCGAATCCCTGCTGGACGGTCTTTCACTCCCCTACGATCAGGTCCCACTGATGCCGTTGTGGCTCTCCGTCGTCGTCATGGTTCTGGCCGTCCTCAACCTCGTCTTGGTTCGACGCTCGCCGGCTTGAAGAGGAAGCGGTTCTCACTCATGTGGGAGGAAGGCACGTCCACGGTACCAAAGCATGAAAATGGGCCAAAGCCAGCCTGTCGTATGCGCTCAGGGCTGGTGTTGGCCGTCGTGCTCGCGCTGCTTGCTTCGATGCTGCCCGTCGACCCTGTCTCGCTGCAACCTGAACACAACATGGTTCAACACACTGGCTCGATGCAGACCACGGTCACACCGACACAAGGATGGATGAGCGGAGGTGAGGACATCGAGATCACCGGAAGCGGCTTTTCCGATCTCGCCTTCACCAACGTCACCCGTGACGGCATCAACCACCAATGGGCAGCGTCGAATTTGGACATGAGCGACCAAGCAGGTCGATGGAATGCCGTCGGTGTTGATTCGAACGGGCACATCCATGTCGTCCAAATCAAAGACGGAAACTACGAAATCCGACACAGCGTCCACGACGGGACAAGTTGGAATTCAGTGAAAATAAACGATTGTGGGAACACGTATTGTTGGGACATTCACATGGTCATTGATGACAACGACCACCTGCACTTGGCGTACACCACCTACACCAGTTGGGCTGAAACGTTGGTCTACATGACGTTCGATGGAACCGCATGGACGGATCAGACCGTTTCGAACGCTGCGCATTTCGGCCCAATTGGCATCGCTGTTGACTCAAACAACCGCCCACACATCTCCTACGCCGTCAACGGCGCAGACCAATGCGGGAATGGACTGCGCATCGCCTCATACACAGGAACAACCTGGGCCCACAGCACGGTTGAATCCGGAAACAATCGGGGATGTGAGTCTGCCATCGTGATCGACGAGAACGATGACATCTACATCGCCTATCAAGACCGTTCCTCTTCGAAACTGAAAATCGCGACGGACAAGAGCGGCTCATGGGACACCTACCTGGTCGACACTGGAACCAGCCCATCCCAGTTGTACCCGGGTTACATGACCTCAATGGCAGTGGATCAACAGGGACAGTTTCACATCGCCCATTTCGATGACAAAGAAGACGATTTGAGGTACTCAACGGGAACGCCAAACAGTGGATGGACCACCGAGATCATCGACGCATCAGGGCACACCGGCCGGGACCCTTCCATCGCGGTTGACGCTGCTGATCAACCCCACATCGTGTACCACACATGGTCTGGAATGAATTTGAAGTACGCAACCATCGATCCAATCACGACCAACTGGGACGTCAGCACGATCGCCAACGGTGCCGATGTTGGAGAAGGAAATTCAATTTTCATCGATGGACAAGGAATCATGCACGTTCCCTTCAGCGACGCGACGTCGGACGTGTTGAAGTACACCACAAAATCGACCGGCGTCGATGTGTCGCATGAGATCACGGTGAAATTTGGCACCTCCGGTTCTGTGACGGGCACCGTCGTGAACGACACCTTGATTCGGGTCACGACGCCTTCCGTTTCCACGTCTGGCACCGTCGACCTCAGCCTCATCGACAAGGACGGAAGCGAACACTTGTTGTCGTCCAGTTTCACGTTCATCGATCAGAACGACCTCGACGGCGACGGCGTGCTGAACGCGGACGACGATTGCCTCGAGGTCGCAGGCAACTCCACGCAAGATCAGACGGGTTGCCCTGACGACGACGGCGACGGTTACAGCAACGCCGGTGACGCCTTCCCCAGCAACAGCGCAGAATGGATGGACAGCGACGGTGACGGCGTTGGAAACAACGCCGATGCCTTCCCAAACGACGCCACCGAGAGCGAGGACAGCGACGGTGACGGTGTCGGCAACAACGCCGATGCCTTCCCGTTCAATCCCTTCGAGATCATGGATTCCGACGGTGACGGCGTGGGGGACAACAGCGACGCCTTCCCAAACAACCCGAGTGAGACCGCAGACAGCGACGGGGATGGGGTGGGGGACAACAGCGATGCCTTTCCCACGAACGCCTTCGAGCAGATGGACTCCGACGGCGACGGCGTGGGCGACAACACCGATGCCTTCCCCAACGACAGCACCCAGTCCTTGGACAGCGACGGCGACGGCATCGGGGACGTGAACGACCTCTGTTCAAACACCGCTGCTCAGGCAGAGGTCGATGGCGACGGTTGCTCACCGGCCCAATTGGACGCTGACGGAGACGGTATCCCCGATCATCAGGACATCTTCCCGCTTGAGGCCACCCAGTGGACGGACACGGACGGCGACGGCTACGGCGACAACTGGGGCGATGTGTCTTGGAACGAGAGCCGAAGTCCAGATTGGCCCGGTGCATTCGTTGTCGGAGCGGTGCAACCTGACCACTGCCCCGGCGTTGCTGGCAACTCCACGGCGGACGGGAACTACGGCTGCCTTGACGCAGACGGCGACGGTGTCCCGGACCAGTTCCAACCGTCGGAGGACAACCAAACCGATGACGGAAACGAAACGCAAACCGTGGTCGATTCAGACAACGACGGCGTGCCGGACACCGAGGATCAGTGCCCTGGCACAGCCGAGGGCGTGACGGTGGACTCCCGCGGCTGTTTGCTCCCGTCCACCCAGAGTGAAGAAGACGTCTCCACCTTGCAATCGCTCTTTGCCGGTGATGCTGGGGCGGTGACGACCACCGTGGGAATCGGCGCCATCCTCCTTGCCTTGTTCAGCATCTTGCAAACCAACGCCGTGGCGGCTGTCCTCCCAGATGCCTTCCGGTGGGTGCAGGTGCTGCGCAAGAACAGCAAGCTTTCCGAAGAGGAGACCAACGAATTGAGTTACCTCAAATCGTTGGTGCAGGCCTATCACGGCAATCCTCCGGAGCTCACGGAAGAACTCAACCAACTGAAGGCTGACCTCACCGCACGGTACACGAACAACGAGATCAGGAAAGACACGCGCGAGAAGTTGTTCACCCTCATCGATGACCTGCTCGTCGCCTCTCCCCAAGACCTGTACCGCATCGCCCACACCGAGGGCTACTTTGGGCTCGAAGGTTCAATGGATTCAGAAGACAGAGGCATCCTGCTGCGCGAAAAGATCGCGATGAGCGAATTGGATGAACCCCGGACGACGCCAGCGGTCGCGCATCAATCGCCCCAGCAAGGCATGCTGACGGAACCCTCCGTCCACGCGGTCGGTGTGTTCAAAGACGACGGCTACGAATGGTACGAGATGCCGCAAGGAAGCGGAGTCTGGTTTTACCGAGCCGCACACAGCGACCAACTTTGGCAACGGTGGCAACCGTAAGGACGCAGACTCATCGCAAGATAGCATCGTGCATCTTCGCGAGGTCGCGGGTGATGTTCTTCTGGTGGGATTCAAGGGTCCCGCCACCGATCTCCAGCAACTTCGCGTCCCGCCACAAACGCTCGACGTGATACTCACCCACGTACCCGTAGCCTCCCATGACTTGCATGGCGGCGTCCGCGATTTCCTTGGCGGCCGTGGTGGCGTAGAGTTTCACGCCGTCGGAGTCCAAGCGTTGTCCGGCTTGCCCGAGTTCGAGGTTGGATGCGGTGTCGTAGATGTAGGAACGCATGGCACGGTACTTGGACCACGACTCACCGATGTGACGTTGGATTTGGCCGAAATCACGGATGCTGTTCCCGAACGCGGTGCGGTCCGTGGCGTATTGGTTCATTTCTTCGAGGGCACGGCGACCGATCCCGAGGGACATCGCGGCCAAGGCCAAGCGCTCGATTTCGAGGTTGCCCATCATGTGCACCAAGGAACCACCTTCGTCGCCGACAAGGTTGGCAGCGGGGACGATGCAATCCTGGAAGACCAATTCAGCGGTGTTGGAGGCTCGCATGCCGGTCTTGTCCATGATCTTCTGACCGACGCTGTATCCCGGCATGCCGGCTTCCACGAGGAAGGTGCTCATCTGAACGCGACCGTTTGCGTCGGTGCCGGTTTTTGCGTAGACCCAGACGACATCGGCGGGGGGGCCCTCTTCGTCGAGGACGCCGCTGGTGATCCACATCTTGCGACCGTTGAGCAACCACG
>DUHJ01000095.1 GCA_013330925.1 Candidatus Poseidoniaceae archaeon
CCGAATTTTTCCAAGGCATGATCGGTACACTCACCGCCGGTGGACAACTCAAACTGTTCTTCCTGAACCGCGCCGAGCACTACATGCGTGAGAACCGCACACGGCTTCACAAGTTCCTCGAAAGCATCGCCCTGCTTGCAGAGTCTTACATTGTGGTTGCTGTCGCCATGCCGCTTTTCCTCATCGTGATGCTCGTCATCATGTTCTGGGTGTCCGGTTCCGGCGCCCAGATGTCTGAAGGCATGCTCTACGGCATCGTCTTGGGCTTCATCCCTCTCATCCACGTCGCCTATGCTTTCCTCGTGTGGTCGAGCAGCAAGGAACAGGAAATGTGAGGGGGTGGGTTCATGGCGAAGAAGAAGAAGATCGTTGTTGACCTCGATCTTCCCAAGGACGATCCGACCCAACGGAATTTCCTGATCATCCTCTTCGTCTCAATCATGCTCGGCACGGCTTCAGGGCTGTTTTGGATCACGAATTCTGGTTTTCTTCCCACCGCGAACGGCGAACCCATGTTCACCAACCTCGCGTGCTCAACAATCACCGGGGACCAGGGCTTCAACGCGCCGTCCACGCCGACCTATGCGATGAACGAAAGCTGTTCCATCTTGAAGGACAACCCCGAGACGGTGGTCTGGGAAGAAACCGAGGGTTGGGAAAACATTGAGCGAGCCGGGGCTTCGTTCGACATGCCCGGCATCGACCGAGATTTTGTCGGTCAGGGGATCGTCATCACCCAACCTGTCACGGTCACGTGTTCCGTGGACGCCGCTGAGGCAACGCCGTACACCGTGGCCATCCGTGACAAATACAAGATGACCCTCGCCTACAATCAGGGTGTTGCTGGGGTTCCTGGTGACGATTGCAGCCTCTCTATGGCCGACCTTGAACCCGGGGAACGTTATGAGTTCGGCTTCTGGGTGGACGAACAGGACCAGTACCTGTCCACCGTCACCTTCCGTTTCGAGGCGGAGTACTACGACGGCATTCCAGACAACATGAACAACAAGTCGTTGTGGCTTGGTCCAACCTTGGGCGACACGCAACTTCGCCCGATGATTTTCCTGAATTTCTTCGGCCTCACCTTCTTCCTCTACATTTTCCCCGCTTCGTACTACGCCGAGCGCGTGGCGCTCAAGCGGAACGAGAAGGAGGACAAGTTCCCAGATTTCCTCCGGGACCTTGCCGAATACTGGAAGGGTGGCCTGTCGATGACGGTCGCCGTTCAGACGTTGGCCACCTCCGAGTACGGTGCGTTGAACGACGAAGTCCGGAAGATGTCGAGCCAACTGTCGTGGGGCGTCAAGTTCGGTGACGTGATCAACATCTTCGCAGAACGCGTCGGCACGCCGCTGGTCAAGCGTGCCATCTCGCTGATTTCCGAAGCCGACCGTGCAGGTGGGAAGATTTCGGACATCCTGATCACGGCTGCAAACGACAGCCGCGAAATCAAATTCCTCGAGGCCGAACGGCAACGCGCCATCGGTTCATACATCGCGGTCATTTGGACCTCGTATGGTGTGTTCCTTGGCGTGATTGTCGTGCTGGCCAAGGTCTTCATTCCCGCCATCGCCGATTCGAACTCCGGCGGTGGTGACGGCGGTGATTCTGGCGGGCAGAACATCGGGAACATGCAAATTCGGGCCATTGACCCACTGTTTTTCCTGACGATCTTCTACTACGGCGTGACCATGCAAGCGATGGGCAACGGTGCCATGGCTGGATTGATGGCCACAGGCCGCATCACGAGCGGGTTCAAGCACTCTGGCATGATGATCGTCTTGGCCATCCTTGTGTTCAACTTCATTGCCTTTTCACCGGATTTGATTGGTGTGACGGTCCTCGATGGCCTCAACCAATCCGCTGGCCCCTACAGCCCGACGCGGCTCAACTGGGTGTGAGCCATGCGCCCTGAGGAGAACGAAGCGCAAGTGCACATCCTCGAGATGTTGACCTTGTTCTGGATTTTCTTCATGTCCGCGACCTTCTTGATTCAGATTCAGGTGCCTGATGCGCCCTCAGTGGCCCTCGATGCGGGGCTTGAGGGCGCCGGCGTGGACGCCTTTACCGCCGCATTGGCCACGCCCTCCGAGGGCGAGGCAGACAGCCTCCTTCACGAGCACCTCGAAGCCCAAGACCTCGATGCCGCCTGCGCCATGTTGCAGGAACGGCTGACCGACGGCCATGACGGGAATTGTTGGATCGCCGCCGACCGCGCCCCAGCTTCTCCCCATGGCGACACCGCCTCCCCCTTGGGCGGTACCGTGGCGGTGCATCACCTCCTGGTGACCGAAGGAACCGTGTGGACCCTGACCCTCGACGTTTGGCACCGTGGAGGTGGCGTTTGATGCGCGTGCACGAGCGGCAACGTGACGATCGCGGGCAAATGTTGCTCGCCACCGGCATGGTTCTCCTCCTGTCCCTGATGTCGATGGCCATCTTTTCGATCAAGGTGGCCGGCATGGCCATGCCGCACGAACCGGCCTCGGACGGTGCGTTGAGGACCACCGCACAGGTGAACGACGTGCTTCCTGGTCTGGTCACGGCCCGTGCCGAGATGTGGATGGAAGCCGGGGACATCGAAGCGGAGGAAGCGGTGCGTCTGGCCATGGAGAGCACGGTCCGTGACATGCTCCATCACGGCGAAGTGCGCGGCGTGGAAGTCAAACTCATGGAAGCCACCGTGATGCAAAACGCTGACACGGAAGGATTGGTGGACGTGTCGGTGGACCTCGGCGTTTCGGACACCGACGTGCGGATTGAGATCCCGCTGACCTTTACGGTCGACTTGCGTTGATCACGCCTGAAGGGCGTTCCACGCCAGGTCCATGTGGTGCAGAATGCGCTTGACCTCGTCGTGCCGGTCAACGTCGATGACCGGCCAGCCGGCCACCTTGGCACGGTCGACCAACCCGTCTTGGATCGCTCGGATGCGGTCCAAGGATGCAATGTATCGGTCCGCTCGTCGCCAAGAGACCTCCTCGCGCTCGCGCAACATCGCCTTGTGCTGCGCTTCGTCGATGACGTTGAGCACGACACCGACGGCGACACCGCCGTCCCTGCGCCACGCCTGAAGCAGGCGGTCCATGGGCACGACGTGCACGCCTTCGAGCAGGAGATCGATGCCTTCGCGACGTGCGCGCTCGACCGTGGCTCGGATGCCGTCCTCCAACGCGTCGCAGGTTTCCAGCCAGTCGAGCACCGCATCACCGGTGCCGCCTTGGCTGAACGACGAACGGTGCAAGGCCGGTCGGGAGCGTTCTGGGTCCGTGGTCCGAAGCACTTCGCGGATGGCGTCCGTGGAGACGCAGCGGGTGAAGTCCCGCTCAAGCAAAATGCGACGGGCGGTGCTGGACTTTCCCGTTCCCGATGTTCCGGCCACGATCAGCAAGCGCGGCGTGCGCGTCGAGGTGGCGAGGAGGGTTGCTTCGGCGAGGCCCACGCGCTCCACCATGCTACCCGTTCGTGCATGCGTCACATCATGCTTCCCGCGAGGATTGACCCTGCCCTCCCGCCGTTCGACTTTTCATGCGTCGGCCGGTGGGGGGTGCATGGACGAGGAATCGATGTGGATTGGCGGCGCGTGGACAAGCGCTTCAGACGGTGCAACCGGTGAGGTGCTCGACCCATCGAGCGGCGAGGTCATTGCCAGCGTACCCAAAGCCACCTTGGCCGACGTGGACACGGCCGTGGCCGCAAGCCGTGCGGCCTTCGAAGACCGTTCCTGGGCCGCCATGGACCCTGCTCAGCGGGGGCGCATCCTCCAGAAGATGGCCGCCGTCACCTATGCACAAGCGAAGAACCTCGCCAGCATCGAGAGCCGCAACAACGGGAAGACCTTCCGTGAGGCCCTCTCTGAAATCCGCTACGGTGCGTGGACCCTCGAGTACTTCGCGGGCGCCTCGGACAAGATCGAAGGCTCCACGATCCCCGTGCCCGGCAACCGCCTCAACTACAGCCTCCGGCAACCCCTGGGCGTCACCGCGCACCTCGTGCCCTGGAACTTCCCGCTCCAACTTGCACTGCGTTCCATCGCTCCGGCCTTGGCCGCAGGATGCACCGTCATCGCCAAGCCGGCCTCGTGGACGCCGCTCTCGCTGATCGCATGGGCGAAGGCCATCGATGAGGCCGAGACTGGATTGCCCTCGGGTGTGTTGCAGGTCATCACCGGCTCCGGCGGCCTCATCGGCGATGCCTTGGCGGGCCACGCCGGCGTCGACGGCATCGTCCTGACCGGCGGCGTGCCCACAGGCAAGGCCGTGATGGCCAAGGCCAGCGAGCGC
>DUHJ01000072.1 GCA_013330925.1 Candidatus Poseidoniaceae archaeon
GGCGCTTGAGATGGGAGCCGTCCTCGAGGACCTCGCCGGGACCATCCACGCGCATCCCACGATGACCGAGATGACCCACGAGGCGGTTTTGGCCTCCTTGGGTCACGCCATCCACGTCGCCAACTGAGGCCGAGACACCCTTTCTTGAGGGAAGGCACCGCCATCGAGTCATGAGCGTGGCGCAACGCATCTTTGCTCCCATCCCCGATCATGACGGTCGAGGGACCCCGAGCGCGGCCGCGCGGTGGTGGTTGTGGATCGTGCTGGTTCCGACCGCAGTCTGGGCTTGGACCACCAGCGAAGGGGCCGTGGTGCCCACGTTGGTCGTCACCACACTGGTGGCCTCGCTGGCCTTGCCAATCGGCTGGTGGATCCTGTCGTTGATTGCGGACGCCTTGACCAAGCAGGCCTGATCGCATCAGGAGGTCATCGTCCAGGACGTGTTTGGCTTGTGCCAATCACGAAGTTGGTCGGTTTCCAACCGCAGGCGAAGCACCTGTCCTTCGTCGAGGTCCACTTCACCGAGCTCGAACGCGATGATCAGTTCGTTGTCACGGAAGGTGGAGTCGTGCAATTCCTCTTGCTCGATGACGTCGCCTGCCTCCACGCGTTCGAGGAGCACGCGCACGTGGCATTCTTGCAGCGGATTTCGAAGGCTGCAGGATTCGCTGCTTCCGTCGTGTTCAACGCGGACCTCGCCAGCGATGAAGACCGGCGCTTCGATGATCTGCAGGTCGATGAGCGTGGATTTCCCTGTCGGGGCGCAGGTGCACTCCATGTTGTCGGATTCAACCGCGCCTTCCATGTCCACCCGAACGTCCAGCATGGCGTCGTCAACGCCGGACGGTCCAACGGTCGTCACGCGAACCGTGTGCATTCCTGCCTGCTCGAAGGCATGGCTGACCTGAAGGCCGTTGGCGGTGGAACCGTCACCAAAGTCCCACGTCACCAAGGAATCGTCCTCCGCACCGCTGGCGCTGAAGGTGAAATTGTGGAGCAACCACGTGACCTCGGGGCGTTCTTCGTTGTCCCCGTCGTCCACCTCGACCATCGTGTAGCGGTTGACGCCCGTCGTCTCGGACGCGTCGATGCTCAACGGAGCATCCCCGGCACGGGCGTTGGTCACGCTTGATTGGAGAAGGGCTCCACTTCCGAGGCCGACAAAGAGCACCGCCACAAGCAACGCAATCGTGACCCGGGGTCCTAGCGATCCGCTCGACATCATGGCCGAAGAAAGGCCATCGAGTTGATGAAGCGTTGTTCAACAGGCGTGCACTCAACTGCCGCACATGAGGCAGTCATCGGGTGCGTCAAGGCTGCACGCGATGGCGTCCATGCTGTCCGCTTCCTCTGCGCGTTGCTGGAGGCCGCTGACCGTCTGGTCCTCGGCGGCCTTCTGCTCAACGGTGAACTGAATGGCGTCTGCTGCGGCCTTTGTGCGCAGGTAGTACATCCCGGTCTTGAGGCCCAAGCGCCATCCTGCGAAGTGCATCGAGGTGACCTTGGCGGGGTTGGCGTCGACCATGTGGATGTTGAGCGACTGGCTCTGATCGATGTAGGCCCCACGGTCGGCAGCGAGCTCGAGCACACGCTTCTGCTTGATTTCCCAGGTGGTCTTGTACTTCTCACGCAGGTGTTCAGGGATGGTCGGAATGGCCTGGATGGAACCCTTGTGGCGGAGGATTTCGTCCTTCATGCCGACGCTCCAGAGGTCGAGCGCGATGAGGTCACGCACGAGGTGCTTGTTGAGCACGATGAACTCACCCGAGAGGGTGCGGCGCACGTAGAGGTTGGAGGTGAAGGGTTCGAAGCACTCGTTGTTGCCAAGGATTTGGCTGGTCGAAGCGGTGGGCATCGGGGCGACCATGAGCGAGTTGCGCATGCCGTGCTCGACGATTTCGCCCTTGAGTTGGTCCCAATCCCAGCGGCCGCTGTGCTCGTTCATGCCCCAGAGGTCGAACTGCAACTTGCCTTCGCTTGCGGGAGAGCCTTCGAAACTCGAGTAGGCCCCTTCGGCCTTGGCCGCGTCCAAGGAAGCGCAGCAGGCTGCGTAGTAGATGGTCTCGAAGATTTCCTTGTTCAGCTGGCGGGCTGCGTCGCTTTCGAAGGCGAGGTCAAGCATCGCGAAGGTGTCGGCTAAGCCCTGCACGCCAAGCCCGATCGGGCGGTGGCGCATGTTCGAGTTGTAGGCTTCTTGGACCGGGTAGTAGTTCACGTCGATGACGCGGTTCAGGTTGCCCGTCGCGTGGTAGGTCACGTCGTAGAGCAGGTTGTGGTCGAAGGCACCTTTCTCCATGTCCACGAAGCGAGGCAAGGCGATGGATGCGAGGTTGCACACGGCGACCTCGTCCTTGGAGGTGTACTCCATGATCTCGGTGCAGAGGTTGGAGGAGCGGATGGTCCCGAGGTTCTTCTGGTTGGACTTGGCGTTCGCGGCGTCCTTGTAGAGCATGTACGGGGTGCCGGTCTCGATTTGCGCTTCGACGATCTTGTCCCACACGTGGCGGGCCGGCATTGTGCGGCGGGCCAGGCCCTTGGCTTCATAGGAGGCGTACAGGGCTTCGAACTCCGCACCGTGCACGTCTTGCAGGCCGGGGCACTCGTTGGGGCAGAAGAAGGACCAGTCGCCGTCGGCCTCGACCCGCTTCATGAAGAGGTCGGGCGTCCACATGGCGTAGAAGAGGTCACGGGCGCGCATCTCTTCCTTTCCGTGGTTCTTCCGGAGGTCAAGGAAATCGAGCACGTCGGGGTGCCACGGCTCAAGGTAGATGGCGATGGAACCCTTGCGCTTGCCGCCACCTTGGTCGACGTAGCGGGCCGTGTCGTTGAAGACCCGGAGCATCGGGACGATGCCGTTTGAGGCCCCGTTGGTCCCCTTGATGTAGGAACCCTTGGCACGGACGTGGTGGATGGACAGACCGATGCCACCGGCAGACTTGGAGATCATCGCGCACTGCTTCAGCGTGTCGTAAATGCCGTCAAGCGAGTCGTCCTGCATGGTCAGGAGGAAGCAAGAGGACATCTGTGGCATTGGTGTGCCGGAGTTGAACAGCGTCGGTGTCGCGTGGGTGAAGTAACCCTTCGACATCAGGTCGTAGGTGCGAAGCGCACGGTCGATGTTCTCGTGGTGGATGCCAACCGCAACGCGCATCAGCATGTGCTGGGGGCGCTCAGCGACCTCGCCGTTAAGGCGAAGCAAGTAGGAGCGCTCCAGGGTCTTGAATCCGAAGTAGTCGTAGTTGTGGTCACGGCTGTAGTCGATGTGCGCATTGAGGCGCTCGGCGTTGGCCATGATGATGGCGTGAACCTCTTCGGAAATCAGGGGTGCATGCTTACCAGATTCCGGGTCCACGAAGGTCCTGAGGTCGTCGATGATCTCGGAGAAATCGTCCTTAGTGGAGCGGTGAAGGTCATCGATGCAGATGCGTGCAGCAAGGCGAGAGTAGTCGGGGTGGTGGGACGCGAGCGCCGCGGCGGTCTCGGCAGCAAGCTGGTCGAGTTCGCTGGTCTTGACGCCGTCGTACAACCCTTCGATGGTGGTCTTGGTGACGAGGTCAACGTCCACCCATTGGTTGTCAAGTCCTTCGGCCAAAGCCTCCAGCTTTTCCTTGATCGCGTCGAAGCGAACGTCTTCCCGTTCTCCGTTTCTGTTGATGACCTGCATTGCCATGATGAACCCTCCATTTCCGTTATCCAAGTGAGCGACAAACTTTCCATCATCGAAGACGGCTCAAAAGTCTTCGTCCATCGAGAAGCGTTGTTGGACGGCCCCGAGGGTGCTGTCCATCACACCAGCCTTCTGGTATTCAGCGACGCGCTTTTCGAAGAAATTCGTTTTTCCTTGCATGGAGATCATCTCCATCCATGGGAAGGGGTTGGCCACGTCGTAGAGCTTCGAACAACCGAGCGTCTGGAGCAGGCGGTCGGCCACGAATTCGATGTATTGCTTCATGTGATCGGCGTTCATTCCGATGAGGCGAACGGGGAGCGCCGAGGTCACGAATTCGGTTTCGATGGCGACCGCTTCCGAGACGATGCGGTGAATGACGTTCTCGGGCGTGGGGCGCTCGAGCTTCTCGTGCAGCATGCAGGCAAAGTCACAGTGCAACCCTTCGTCGCGGGAGATCAACTCGTTGGAGAAGGTCA
>DUHJ01000173.1:0-2128 GCA_013330925.1 Candidatus Poseidoniaceae archaeon
GACGGTGTTCGTGGTGGTCGCGTCCCCTGAATGGCCCTTGGTCAAGGCGTACACAGAGACCGTGTCTCCGACGCTCGTGAATTTCGTTGTCACGTACCCGTCAACCATGAGCCAATCGCCGTTCGTTCCTTCCGCCACAGGGGCGTTTTGGGAAGCGAGAACGGCGGACATTGGTGCGAGAGCAAGAAGCAGAACCAGCACGGCTGCCTTGGTGCGCATGACGCGAAGGAGGCTCTCATGTGTATAAGTGGGCCTGTGGAGACGTTTAGGCCGGGTGCTCCGAAACGCCGAGACGGAGTGCCCCAGAGGCGTCGGTCAAGGCCGCGCACCGAACGTCCCCGTCTTCGGCCTCCGTCCAATGCACGCCATCGGGCGCCAAAACCAGATGCGTCTCGCCCAAGGCAATGAACCAGGTGGCCAGTGGAGCCAGCGAGGGGGGTGGGGTGATGACCTCACGGGTTACCCCGATCAGTGAGGATTCGGGGGTGGGGCACCACGTCCGGTTGTTTGGTACCTCTTCACCGGCCTCAAGCAACGACCCGGCCCATCCTCCACCGTCACTGAGGTTTCCTGGCGCCAACGAAACTTCGACCCAGCCGGGTGGAGCCTCGACGCTCAACGGGGCACGCGGCGGGCCACGGCGGGCCGTAAGAACGGCGTCCGGAGACGTGGCCCGGCAAAGGAAGTGATCTGGGAGGCAGGCCAGCAAGACGCCGTCGCCGGATTCCGATGATTGAAGCAAGACGTCTGGCCCAGAGCGTGAAATTTGACCCTCTTCGGTGGTCAGCAAGGTGGCATCGCTTCGATCCTCTCCGGGAAGCCATCGTGGCGGATCATGAACCAAAAGCACCTCGACGGCGGAGGAACGGTCTCCTGCGTCCCAGTCAAGCAGCAGCCATTCGCGATGCACGAATCCGTCGGGCCCACGCTCCATCATGTGCGTGAGGTTCAGGTTTGCTTCGATGCGCCCGAGGCGCCCGGTTTCGTCCACCAAGCCGGTCAACAACACAGGCCCCTGGACCATGATGCCCGTCAGCGAATGCTCGCAGCCCTCACACGGGGGTGCTGCAACCCTCTCTCGCGTGAGGTCGATGGCGGCCACGGCACACGGCTGAAAGTCTTGGAGACCCAGCGCGTCCATCGCGTCTCGCGTGGCCAAGGTCACGGTGCCCTCCAAACCGACCACTTCCGGCTCGTCGACCGGCTCCTGTTCAGGCGTCCACCCGAGACTGACGGAAGCCACGATGACGATGAGGACGCAGAGCCACTCCGCGCCGGCGAACGTGGCTTCCTTCACGCACCGCGATGACGGGTGAACGCCATGAGGCTGTCTGCTGCATTGGTTCAATTGGCCACGTCCCCCACGTGCTTGAATCGCCTTCAGGCCTCACAGGAACCACCGGGAGGGGGGGTGCACGGGCGGTAGGGATATTCGTCACGGCCATAAGCCACGGTCATGGGCGTGCTCGGGCCGTACTGGCGATGGCGCACCAAGTGGCTGAGGTCACGTTGGAAACGGAGGGTCCTCCGGACGATCGCTTCCTGCTAAGACCCCTCGAGTTTGAAGGTGCATGGCCCAACCGAACTCAGTGCATCGACGCACCTTGGACGAAACGTGAATTTCAACGGGCTACGCGTGAACGGCACGGGCACCGTGCGCATCGGCGACAACTTCCACAGCGGTGAGGATTGCCTGATTGTCACCCAAAACCACCGTTATCACGGCGAGGCTTTGCCCTATGATGCAAACTACGACCTCCTGCCCGTCACCGTTGGGGACAACGTCTGGTTTGGCTCACGCGTGACCGTTCTTGGAGGCGTGACCATCGGTGAGGGCGCCATCGTCCAGGCGGCGTCCTGCGTGGTCAAGGACGTCCCTGCAGGAGCCATTGTTGGTGGCCATCCTGCGTCGCAGTTCAGCGAACGGGACATGGCCCATTATGAGCGGCTCAAATCCGAAGACCGCTTCCACTGATGCCCTCAGTGTTGGCTCCCGCCCCCGGTTGAGCAGCGGCAGGGATATGGGGCCGGCGAGCAAGGAGCGTTCATGAGTGACGTTTCCGCAAGCCTCGACGGCGTTGAAGCGGTCTTCCTCGACCTCGACGGCACCATCTACCTCGGTGGCGAC
>DUHJ01000173.1:2423-9812 GCA_013330925.1 Candidatus Poseidoniaceae archaeon
CTTCCTCGACCTCGACGGCACCATTCACCGCTCTTCATGGCCCGAACCTTGCTGTTCTGAAGAAGACGGTATTCACTCAAGCCGTCGGATGTACGTCTTCGAGCCCGACCCGTCGAACTCCACGCTGCCCTGAAAGGCGTGCTCGAGCATTTTCCGTGCCGTCCACGTCTTTGGAAACCCGAGCTCGATGCCAAGCCGCTTGAGGGACAATTCGGAATCGTGTTGTTCCTGAACGGCGTTGGAGAGTTTCGTGAGCAAGCATGCCTCACCGATCTCGGGCAAATACGGCGTGACGGCGTCCCGAAAGGCGTTGCCGGCCGAGGCGTGCTTTCCTTCCGTGGTCATTGGACTGGTTTTGACTGGGCGGGGTTCCGAGGGTTTCAATCGAACCTCGCCCTTGCCCTCCTCGTCGGTTTGCACCTCAAGTTCAGATCCGAAGGCATCCTTGAGGATCTTCATCAGACCCCAGCTCTTCGGGTACCCGGCTTCTGTGGTGATGGTTTTCGTCGACCGCTTTTCGGGGTCAGCATACTTGATTCGGCCCACCAACGTGGACATCGCCGCGAATTCTGTGGTGGAAAGGTGGGGAATGAAGAGCGATTTGACGATCTCCTGCCGTTTTTCGGTGGAGGCGCCTGACGTGTCGTTGGCGGGTTGATGCGGTGGTTCTGGGGGGCCGTCTGAGGTGGCGCCCCTCGACCAATACCGCACCGTGCCGTCATCGCGGTACGAGGCCTGGCCTGCCAGCAGGTCTTCGAGCAAGGTGTTCATCGATGTGGACTTCGCGCGCCCAAGGCTGAGAAACAAGACGCGTAGCGAGCGATCAAAGGGGTCGCTCCGCTTCACCTGATTCCCTAGTTGAGCCTGCTTGATTTCCCCCTTGGCCGGAATTTGTTCAAAGATCATGCTTCGGAGCTGAGCGACCGTGATGTCTGGCACCTCTTCGACGGGGTCCGGAGCCGGTTGAGCCTCTTCGGTTGGGCGGGGTGCGGCCTGGGGCGCAGGCGAAGGGGCCGTTCGCGTTCGGTCGCGATCCTGTGCTGAACCACGGAACCATCCACGCCAATCAAAGGAGAACAGTCCGCGGGAGCGGTTCGGCGCATCGCGGGGCCGGGGTCGGGGTGTGTTGGCGCCACCAGAGGACGGAACGGCCAGCGTTGTGTTTGAGGCACGTGCAAACCATCTGGTTCCGGTTCGCTCCCGTTCCCTGCCCCCGGAGGCCAGTCGGAGGAACTCCCGATGAACGGACGGTACGTTGGCTCCACGAGCATGGCCGTAGTCCACGGTGACGAAATTCCAAATTACATAGGCTTCGATGCTGTTCCAAGCACCAATGGTGGGTTCGTTCCCCAGCAAGGAGACCTTGAGCTCGGCACGCGCCGAGTTGCAGATTTTACACATCAGCATCTTGTTGTCAAGGGTATTCGAGCCTCCAAGATTGAGATCAAGAATGTGTTCGGTGTTGTAGTTGTTGCCGCTCAACAACGTGCCGCAGTGGACACAATCGATCTCGTATTCCACCATCTTGTTGCGCTTTTCCTTGGACAAAGCGTTGCCGTTGTTTGGCTTCTTCTTGGCCTGGACGTGGGCCTTGGCCACGGACAACTCGTTCTTGTAGACCAGACGAAGGTTCTCGAAGCTGAAGAAATCCACCGTCTTCACCCTCGGCCGCTCGGCAGGGTGCGCCTCAACGCACCCCACGTCGTGTTGTTCGGTGACATCGAATAAACCCAAGGCGAAGAATTCGCCCACGGCGCACGGTACATGGCCGACCAACCTGTGCGCGAGGGCTTCCTTCAGCGGCAGGGATATGTGGCCGATGACAACACACGGACCATGAGCGACGTGAACGCAAGCCTCGACGGCGTTGAAGCGGTCTTCCTCGACCTCGATGGCACCATCTACCTCGGTGGCGACTTGATCCCTGGAGCGCTCGACTTCCTCGAACGGTGCCAAAGCAAGGGCGTCCGTCGTTACTTCCTCTCCAACAATTCCAGCCGATCTGTGACGCAATACCACGCCAAGTTGGCCAACCTCGGCATCCCGTGCACGGAGGAGGACATCCTGCTTTCCACCCATGATCTGCTGGCTTGGCTGGCCGATGAGGGCGTCACGCGTACCTACGCCGTGGCCACCGAAGGCATGTGCGCCATGATGGAAGACGTAGGCATCTCCACACGGGACGAGGACCCGGAATACGTGGTCCTTGGTTACGACACCGAGATCACGTATGCCAAATTGGAAACCGCCAGCGTGCACCTCCACCGTGGCGTTCCGCTTGTGGCCAGCCACCCCGACATGGTGTGCCCCTCACCGGACGGTGGCTTGCCCGACGTTGGGGCATACTTGGCCCTCTTCGAAGCCACGACGGGCGTCACACCCGACCACATTTGCGGCAAGCCAAACCCGGGCATGATCCTCCATGCGGTGGAAGCCCTCGGCTTGAGGCCAGACCAGTGCGCCATGGTCGGCGATCGCCTGTACACCGACATCGCCATGGCCAACCGTGCTGGCGTGGTCGGCGTGCTGGTGCTCTCTGGCGAGGCGACGGAGGACGACGTGGCGGCCCTCCCCGAAGACGCCCTCCAAACCCCCGACCTCGTCGTGGCGAGTGTGGACGACCTGTTGCGTTAAAGTCCACCAGTCTCCTTAAGGGAGCGCCGCGAATGAACCACCGTGCACCGCTTCCCCTTGCTGGTGCTGACGCTGTTGCTCGCTTCGAGTGCAGGGTGCCTGTCCAACGAACCGCTTGAATTTGACGTCACCCTCAGTTCGGAACAAGCGGCCGTGATCCAGACCTACGTCGACGGAGTTTTGAGCGAAACCTCGGCGGCCGAAGTGGCGTTCAATTTCTCTGGAGCGCCAACCGCAACCACGTACACGTTGGCCGTTTCCGACGGCCGAGAACCGTTGACGGTCTCGGCCGAAGAGGGTGTGCTCGTGCCCCTTACGTTCGCTGCTCACGGGGTTCACAACGTGACCGCAACCGCCGAAGATGCCCAGGGGCGGAGCGCCAGCATGACCTTCTCGGTGCGCGTGAACCTTCACCTCGTTTGGACGGAGGAAGGGACCCAAGATCCCGGTGTGCTGAGTTTCGACCCATTGCCGGTCCATGGAGGGCCCTTCGCAGATTACATCACCATCGAATCGGTCGTCAGCAATCCTGACTTGATTGAGACCCTTGGCGGAGGGCGTGAGGTGGACGTCACGTGGCGCCTCATCGATCCGCTCGGCTTTACGTGCCAGCAGCACTCTGACGTGGTGCACGAAGGAGAGTCGGCGGCTTGGACCAGCTTGTATTTCACGACGTACGAAGCCCATGATCTGACCGTGGACTACAACGAAGGGCAAGACGAAATCGACGTGCAGCACACCGTGGTGGTCATCTACGACCCGGCGCCATAGTGGGCTTCAGCCCATGGATCCGAGGGCCATCAGCGCCAAGATGAACAGGATCACCACGGCGATGGCCAAAACCACCGTCGCCACGACCAAGCTTCCACCAAACAACAAGGACACTGCACCGACCAAGCGCTGCACGGGTGAATCCCCCTCCACGACCGGTGCTGTGGCCTCCGTCCCGTCAGCACCGTAGGAGGCGTGGTGAGTGACCAAGGCCGGGGGGCGTATTGCCTGACCGAAGATTGGCAAACCGATGGCCAGAGGAACGAGCAAACAACAGGCCACACCCACGTAGTTCAGCGCCTCTGGATTCTCAATGAAGCCCCCACCGGTGCACGACATTTCCATCTCGCCCTCGTACTCGATTTCCTGACAATTCTCAGGATCGGGGCCGAGTTGTCCCATGCCGGCGAAGAAGACGATGACGGCGAGGATGCCAACGGCGATGCCTGCCATGTTGATCCGATGGGCGATGGTGCGGGTCGAAGCGTACTGCTCGGACAGGGCTTCCACGGGCCCCGTAGCGGGCGTGGCGCTGTCCATGTCCTGTTCTGACCCACACGTCGGGCATTGAAATCGGCCCTTGTGGGACGTGGGGAGGGACAGCCGTTGACCGCACGACGCGCACGTCACGTCAACGGTCCCCATGGGGACCGCGGTTGGAGCTGCTGCTTCGGGGGCAGACGTTGGCTCAACTGGGGGCAACACCGAGGAGGTGGGCGCCTCTTTGGAAGCGCCCGTTCCAGCAAGGCGTTCCAGAAGTTCGACCTTGCGGCCCGTCACCGGCAAACCTCGTGCCCGAAGCGCTTCCTTGAGTTCGGCCACCGTCATGGCCTCGGGGGCTTTCGATGCCACGTTGCTCTCTCGCTCACCTGCCACATCAACGTGCCCCCGAAACCGAAGTGGGGAGGGCTTGATGAGTGGGGAGTGTGGGCCTCGAAGCATGGCGACATGGTGGGTTGAAGCCATCGGCCTTGTGGCCGGTGGATTGGGCATCGTCGCTTGGGTTCCTCAAATCCGGGAAGTATGGGTGCATGGTCGTCACGAGGGCATTTCCATCCCCACGTTTGGCCTCGTTTCGGTGGCCTTGCTCCTGTGGTTGGTGTACGGCCTCATCGTCGAAAGTCCCGCGATGATCATCGCCAACATCGCCACCTTGGTGGTGATCCTCGCCGTGGTGGTGGGCGTGGTCCGGTTACGACGGAGTTGAGCCGGTCCTTGCTTTGACCATCTCAACGTACAGGCTCATCTGAGGTTGGGTTCGGTCCATGTCGGGGCCCTGCATGGCAGCAGAAACCGAACCACGGTGCTTGCTTTCGAGCACGTGTTCGAAACCTGCGTCGCGTCCAATTGGCTGAAGGCGCTTGAAATCCCAGCCGTTGATGTGCTCGCCGGGTAGATCGGGGTTGAATTCCAAACCGGACTTGAACTCCATCAGCAACGCATCATAGTCCCGTTCGCTGACGTCGAATGCGGGCATTGTGGTCTCGCCGGCATGCACGTAATGCCTCATCTTCACCGACGCCAATTCGCGGGTCAAGAAATCGGAAGGCGTCGCTTGTCCTTTGACGAGGTAGCGTGCATCGTGTTCGAATTGATGGCGACGCCACGACCAAAAGTCGTTGTCGAACGAACTGACTTGGTACAGGTACCACGCGTCGGGGCACACGATCCGAAGCACGCCACCCGGTTTGAGCACGCGAAACGCTTCGTGAATGAAGCGTTCCACGTGTTCAGTCTCGACGTGTTCAATGACGTGAGAGGCGTAGATGTTGTCCACTGTAACGTCCGCATACGGAAGTGGATCCGAACGGATGTCGTAGTGCACAAGGTGCTTGTTGGCCGGCTTGTTTCCGTGGTAGTACTCGCTGATATAGTCCAGCGAGATGAAACCTGGAAGGTGGTATTCGCCCGCCCCAACGTTGAGGTTGATGCCCTTACGAAAACGCGTTTCTGAGGCTCGAGAGCGGACGGTCAATTCGTAGCCCATGGCGTCCAACGTCCACCGAACGAAACGGTACGGGGTGGACAAGAGGGCGGTGACGATTCCCAAACCTCGCCCACTCCAACGAAACACAACGAGGTGAACGGTGTGTGTAAATGTTTACGCGCGAGGAATTCGGACGACGTCTCAGCACCGCGGTGGGGGCATCAGGCGGAGGTGGCGCGTCGAAGCACTTCCGTCTCGAGGTCCGCGAAGGCTTGCTCGATGCGCTCGGACAATTTGGCGTCAAGACGTGTTTGGAGGGCCTTCAGCAGCACGGGGGGGAGGTTGAGTTCAAGCGATGCGTGGCCCGACACCCGCGTGGAATTGGGCCCTTCGGCCTCCACCCGATACACGCTGGTCATGGAGGTGATCGGCAAGCCGATGCTGCGGTACACGTCGATCTGCATCGATGCCTTCGGCTCGTAAGCGACGATTTCCTCGAACACGGTTCGGCCTGGCATCAATTCGCATCCGCGTTGCGCCCCAATGCCGCCCGTCGGGCTTGCGTCTTCAGCCCATGACCGGTGGATGCTGCTGCTCCACCCGCCGACGTCGCTGAAGCCGTCCAACACCGCCCAGACCTCCGCAAGCGGATGGGGCACGGTGCGCGAGGCTTCCACGGTGAAGGGCACAAACGCGGCTTGCGTCGGTGCGCCATCAAGGTGCGGGTGGGCGGCTTCACCGGCCCACCGCGTCAATTTCACATCGCGGACTTGGTCGTCTCGATGATGACGGCGCCGATCTTGTACGGGTCACCGTTGGACGCGGGGCGGCGGTCTTCGAGGCGGCCAACCCAGCCGTCGGCCGGCACGGTGGCGGGCACGCGGATGGATGCCCCGCGGTCCGACACGCCGTAGGAGAACTGGTCGATGGATTGGGTCTCGTGGAGGCCCGTCAGACGCTCTTCATTGTGCGCGCCATAAACGGCCATGTGCTTCTCGATGTTGCGGCCGAAGGCTTCGCAGATGTTGTCGAACATGTCCTTGCCGCCGACGTCGCGCATCGCGCCGTTCGAGAAGTTGGCGTGCATGCCCGAGCCGTTCCAATCGCCCTTGATGGGCTTGGGGTGGTACTCGATGTAGTAGCCGTAGCTCTCCGTCAGGCGATCAAGCAGGTAGCGGGCGACCCACAATTCGTCACCGGCACGCTTGGCGCCCTTGGCGAACACTTGGAATTCCCACTGTCCGCAGGCCACCTCTTGGTTGATGCCTTCGAAGTTGATGCCGGCCTCGAGGCACATGTCGGCGTGCTCTTCGACCATGGCACGGCCGTGGGTGTTCTTTCCACCCACGGAACAGTAGTAGAGGCCTTGTGGGCCAGGGTAGCCGCCCACTGGGAAACCAAGTGGAAGTTGAGTGGCCACGTCCATGATGAAGTATTCCTGTTCGAAACCGAACCAGAAATCGGCGTCGTCATCGTCGATGGTCGCACGGCCGTTGCTGGGGTGTGGCGTGCCGTCCGGGTTCATCACTTCGCACATCACCAGGTAGCCGTTGACGCGTGCAGGGTCCGGGAAGATCGCCACAGGCTTCAGCAAGCAATCGGAGGAGCCGCCCTCGGCTTGACGCGTTGACGAGCCGTCAAACATCCAGATTGGGCATTCTTCCAACGTGCCCTCGAAATTGTTTCGCACCATCGTCTTGCTGCGCATGTTCTGCGTGGGTTCGTAGCCGTCCAACCAGATGTACTCCAACTTCGCTTTATCGTCCATAAGAATCGGCTTCCTCCCTGACGAGGCGGTATATGAACAATTTTGCCCCGCTTTACTAGTCATAAATTGTTCTGTATCGCAATCTTTCTGTTCATTTGAATACCCTATGTCTCGACTTCTTCACAAACGATGAGGCGTTTGGAGGGCGTGAACCGCCCGAGATGCGCGGGTGAACAACCGCTCAGGCGTTGTTCGCAGCGTCATCGGATTGCGGTGTGAGGAACGCCGAGGTCCCGTCGCGGTCGATGAGAGGGAGGGTGAGGGTTGAGCCGTCCATGAGCACGTGAAC
>DUHJ01000001.1:0-4641 GCA_013330925.1 Candidatus Poseidoniaceae archaeon
CGAAGGACCAGTAAACAGCGGGGGTAACTATGACCCTCTTAAGGTAGCGTAATACCTTGTCGCTTAATTGGCGACTTGCATGAATGGTCCAACGAGGGCTCCACTGTCCCCGCGATATGTCCGGCGAAATTGACTTTACTGGCGCACAGTCCAGTACATTCTACCCGCAAGCGAAGACCCCATAGAGCTTTACTGCAGCCTGTCGTTGCATAGTCGCTTTCCATGTACTGTGTAGGTGGGAGACGTTGATCCCAGGGACGCCAGTCCCTGGGGGAGTTGAAAGAAGAGACACCACCCTTGGAAGGTAACTATGCTAACTGTTGATCAGGACACCGATTGGTGGGCAGTTTGGGTGGGGCGCCACGCGCTCGAAAACCTAACAAGCGTGCCCAATGGTCAGCTTAGGTGGTTCAGCACTCCACCGACAACTGTAAGGGGAAAAGCTGGCTTGACGTGGATCCGCACAATAAGGATCGACGATGCGAAAGCAGGGCCTAACGAACCTACCAGCCTTATTTCTGAGGGCGGTAGATAACAGAAAAGTTACCTTGGGGATAATTGAGTTGTCACCAGCAAGAGCTCACATCGACCTGGTGGCTTGCTACTTCGATGTCGTCTCTTCCTATCCTGGGTCTGCAGCAGGACCCAAGGGTGGGGTTGTTCGCCCATTAAAAGGGATCGTGAGATGGGTTTAGACCGTCGTGAGACAGGTTTGTTGCTTGGTGGTAGAATCGCTCGGTGTTTGATGGAAGGGGTCCTTTAGTACGAGAGGAACGAGGACTCGGGGCCACTAGTTTACCAGTTGTCTGACAAGGCAAAGCTGGGTAGCCACGCCCTGAGGGATAAGAGCTGAAAGCATCTAAGCTCGAAGCCCGCCCAAAGACGAGACACCATAGAACACTCGTAGAAGACGAGTTTGATAGACTGCGGATGTAAGTACGAAGCTTCGGCGACGTATTCAGTCCAGCAGCACTAATCGTTCGAGCATCTTTTTCAGTGCACTTGCATCGCGAGTGCCCTTCATCGACGAGTTCATGCCAATGCTCCCAGCGTGTATACGCTGCGTCCGATCCAATTCGAAAGGAGACGGGTGCACGGTCATAGCGTAGGTGTTTACCCGGTCCCATTCCGAACCCGGAAGTCAAGCCCTACTGCGTCATTCCTGGTACTGTGGTACGAGAGTCCACGGGAACGGGTGTCACTGTGCCCCTCTCCTTTCCTCCTCATCCCCGAACCAATTCACCGTGAGCGAAAGCGAGGTCAAGGTTCAATTGAGAGCGTCAGGAGGCCATGACATGACGATCGCCACCACTGACCTGCTTGGCTCCGACCAAGTCGGGGTCTACCTTGCTCGTGTGGGCAACGTCCTGTTCCATCCGCTGGAACTCGAACCCACCTCCATCGACATCCTTGACGCGACCCTTGGCCTCGAGCGATGCCCGATTTCCATCGGTGGTTCCAACCTCATCGGTGCCCTGCTCGCGGGCAACTCACGCGGCATGGCCGTGGCCGACATCGTTTCGGAACGGGACATCGAGACCCTCACCTCGTACGGTGACGTCGTGGTCATGGAAGGCGGTGTGAACACCGCTGGAAACCTGATGGTCGCCAATGAACGAGGGGCGGTCGTGTCCCCCTCCATTCCCCGAGATGGCCTCGAAGTGTTGGCCGACGTTCTCCATGTGGACGTGGCCGCCACCACGGTCGCCGGTCAAGACGTCGTCGGTTCCCTGGCCATTTGCAACGCTCAAGGGGTCCTGCTCCATCCTGACGTGACGGCCGAGGAGGTTGAAGTCATTCAAACCGTCCTTGGCGTCGATCCGATGGTCGGTACCGTGGCCTTTGGTTCGCCTTACGTCGGCGCTGGAGCGTGCGCATCCGACACCGGTGCCGTGGCGGGTCAAGCGACCACCGGTCCAGAGTTGAACAGGCTTGAGGATGCGTTGGGTCTCATCTGATGCTCGCCGCGAAGGTTGAAGAGCCGCTGTCTTCGACCATATCAACATGGGCGAAATGCTGTATCAGGGCAAAGTGAAGCAGGTCTGGAGCACGGACGATCCGGACCTTCTTGAATTCCGATTCACCAACCAAATCTCCGTGTTTGACCAAATCATTCCATCGCTGATTCCCCGAAAAGGCGAGACACTGAACCGTACCACAGCGCATTGGTTCAAACTCGTCGAAGAAGCCGGGATCTGTGGTACCCATTTGGTTGAAGTCAATGCACCCGACCGTTGCCTTGTCCGCAAGGTCGAGGTCATCAAGGAACCTGGCATGGTCCCTCGCGATGCAGAATGGGTGTTCGTTCCACTCGAATTCATTATCCGTCATTACCTCGCAGGCTCGGCGTGGCGACGCTTCCAGCGTGGCGACATTGACCCTACGGTATTGGGCATTGAGGGCGAAGCCACCTACGGCATGAAACTCCCCAATCCCTTGGTTGAAGTCACCACGAAGTTCGAAGCCTACGACCGCTTTGTTGACCGGGAGGAGGCTTTGGCCATCTCCAACATCACCGAAGAGGAATTCGACAACATCGTGCGCGCCGCACTGGCCGTTGACGAGATCATCGAAACCGAGGCCGCCAAGAACGGCCTGATTCACGTTGACGGAAAGAAGGAATTCGCCCTCGGACCAGGCCGGAAGGTCGTCCTTGTGGACACCTTTGGGACCCTTGACGAAGACCGATGGTGGGACGCAGCTGCTTACGCTGAAGGCGAGTGCGTGGAGCTTTCGAAGGAATTCGTTCGTCAGCATTACGTCGACAGCGGTCATCAAGCCGCCCTCCAGGAGGCCCGTGACACAGGGGCGACCGACCCACCCATCCCCGCTCTGCCTCAATCCGTCATCGACGAAACCGCTGCGCTGTACGCCTCGATGTACGAGCGGTTGACTTCAGGAACGTTCTGAGCCTCACGCGTGGCTCCGGTGGAGCAAACCCACGCCACGGCGCTCTGCTCCTCGGAGCATGGCCGCCAGATGCTTGACCGCATCCCTCAATCCACCGTCAAGCGGCTCATCGCCGGCCACGGTCCATCCCCGTCCCATCAGCGCCACCCTGAGGTCTTTGACCTCTGCAGCATCGAGCCAACCGTGCAAACGCAACCCGCCTGGACCTTCTGATGACGTCGGATGGTCGAGGTCGATGCCCTCCGAGATTTTGGTCACCAAGGCCATGAGGTCCTCAAAGGCATCCTCGTGGCCTCGCGTTGGTCGCATCCAATTCTGCAGGTACGTCAACAGTGAGCCGTCGCCGGAGGGAAAGCGACCAAAGCGTTCTGTGTGCCGGTCATCGGCGACCTCGAGGCGCGTTCCGTCCTCGCGTCGTTCCAATCCGAGCAAGAAGGCCAGCGTTGCATCGTCCACCTCAACATCCCCCCGAGTTTTCGCGTCGGAACCCTTGCCCAGCCGGTGTGCTCGTTCAGGGTCCAGGGCCACAACTTCAGACCAAAGTTCGGGGGATTCGGGCGCGAGGTTGGCCTCCAACACGGCACCGATCAGGTCACCTCGGATCGGATCCAACGTATGGAACGGAGCGGTGTTCGCAGTGTCCATGGCGGCCCGACCCACCTTTGGGTCAAGACCCTTCCTCAGTCCTTGAAGAACCGTGACATGCGTTCTTCCAAGGTCGGTTGTGGTGCATCTGGGTCCCCGTCGAGTTCGCGTCGCAACATGGCCAGCCTTCCAGACGCTCCGTCTTCTTCCACCAACTCCTCTTCCTGGATCGGTTCATCCTCAGGTACGGGAGGTTCAGATGTCGGTTCTTCGATCATGCTGACCACGGGTTCGGAGGGTGCGGTCTCAGGCGGAACGGTCGGTTCGGTCCCTTCAACGGGCGCAGCCGACTTCTTGGGTTGGGGTTGCCCATTGCGCTCGGGTTTCGGGCCTTGGCTGGGCAGGAGGAAACGTCCCCCAACACCAACCACGAGCAACGCGGCCAGCGCCCAGAGCCATCCCTGTGGACCGAGGTCGAGCGGGCTTGGTCCACGATAGATGGCCGTTGCTGCATCGTCTTCCATGTTGTCGTCCACGTCGAACGGCACGTCACAACGGACTTCGGCCGTGATCAGCGCATCCTCTGCGAATCCTAGGTCGGTCAGGTCCACCCTGAGGCTTGGAGCAAAGGCTCCGGTGACGTCAAGCAGAATGGATTTGGAAACGCTCCCGTCGCTGAAGGTCAGTATGCAACTCGTGTCGCCAAGGATGCTTACGCCTTGACGTCGCACACCAACGGTGGCTTCACCGTCTTCGATGCCGAAGGTTTCGATTCCCAGGTTCCACCCCGCGGCGCGTGAGGTGGCCTGCCATGAACGGGTGTCGACCACAAGGCCACGGCCGTCATGAACGGACAAGGTCACGTCCACGCGGCCGGGTGAAGGAGTCCATGACGAAGCGTTGATGCTCCATGAGGTGGTTCCGTTGTCGGTCAGCATGATGCTGCTTTGGGACAGCGGAACCGAGAGGCCTTCGGCGGTCGTTGCGGACCACGTGACTTGTTCTACGACGCTGCTGCTCCCTTCGCAAAGCCACATGCTTGCGTCGTAGGGGGACGTGCCGAATCCCTGCGGGGCTGCCGTGGCAGAGCAACGCACGTCGACGTTGGATGGGGGGTTGCCGACTTGATGCAGCCGTAGCCCTTCG
>DUHJ01000001.1:4952-5797 GCA_013330925.1 Candidatus Poseidoniaceae archaeon
CCGTAGCCCTTCGTCGCCGATGCTGATGCCATCGACCCCTTCAGTGAGCGTGTGCAAGACCGTTGAGCCATCGGTCAGGAAAACGCTGGCCGTTCCTCCTGCCACGCCGACCGCCACCGGGCTGGAGGCAAAGGCAACGTCGACCTCCCTGACTTCGATGGAAAGGTCCACTGGGTCGAGCCGCGGGTGGGTCACCGTCACGGTCACCAAGCGTCCGGTCCCGTCCCAATCTGTTGCGGGAACAATGGACATGGGCAGACCTTGCACCTCGCCTGGGGCGAGGACCATGCGGGTCGTCCCTTCCATGGTCCAACCTGTGGGAAGACCGGTAAGGTTCAGTTCGACGGTGCTCAGGTCGTTGCCGTCATTGCGGATCCACGCGGTCGGCATGCCTCCCTCCTCGCTCACATACCAGACCCCTTCGACACCGTGGCTGATGGCAGGTTCAGCCGTCATTCGAACCGGGATTTGGTGCTGGCTCGAGCCCGAACCGTCGCCGTTTGAGATCCTAAGGTTCAATGTGCCCACGTCGCCTGCTTCGGTGCCGTTTGGTGGAATCACGTTGAGGGTCACGCTTGCTGGACTGAAGGGCTGGACATGCGTGCCGTTTGCAGGGAGGGTCACCGGCCATCCTTCCGCCACTTTCGCAAACCATGGGTCTTGGATGCTGTTGCCAAGGTGCAGGAGCGGTACGGTGATGTTCCCGCCTCCCGGTGGGACCACCAAGTCGACGCCGGTGAGGTTGACCTCCCACCCTGAGGAGCGTGCGACGACCATGGCATGGGACAAGTTGGTGAGCACCTCATCGTTCCACATTGCCTCAATGTGCAGCTCCACCACGGTGC
>DUHJ01000113.1 GCA_013330925.1 Candidatus Poseidoniaceae archaeon
GGGCCATAACCGCCGATGACCATGGCCGGCGGCGACTCAAGCACTCCCCCTGTTGTCTTCGTGGTGGGCACTGCCGGTGCCGGAAAATCCTCGCTGGTGACGGCGTTCCAACGCTGGTCACGGTTCCTCGAAACCGAAGTTCTTGCCGTCAACCTCGACCCAGGGGCCGAACGGGTGCACTACGACGCCGAATTCGACGTCCGTGACATGATCTCCCTCACCGAGGTCATGGACGAATACGACCTTGGACCCAACGGCGCCCAAATCTTGGCCGCCGACCTCCTCGCTGCCCAAGCGGGTGACGTTGCGGAGCAACTGCACACGCTCTCGGGCGAACTGATGATTGTCGACACCCCCGGGCAAGTCGAACTCTTTGCCTTCCGTGAAGCCAGCAGCCACCTCATCGACGTGCTGGGGCGCGAACAAGCCGCCATCATCTACCTCTTCGACCCGATGTTGTCACGGTCCCCGAGCGGTTTCGTCAGTCAAATGCTGCTGTCGTCGATCGTTGAATTCCGATTGGGCCTTCCGACCAAGAACTTCCTCTCCAAGAGCGACCTGCTTGATGAGGAAGAGCTGGAACGCGTCCTCGAGTGGTCCGAGCGTCTTGAGATCCTCGAGCAAGCCTTGTTTGACGAAGCCGGCGGTCAGCGCACGGAATTCGCCATCAACCAGCTCCGCTTGATGCAGTCCTTTTCGCAAGCTCCTGGCCTGACCCCATTGTCGTCGGAACTTGAAGAAGGTCTTGCCGACATCCTCACCTTTGTGCAGGCCATGTACGGCGGCATGAGCGACGCCCGCGACGGCTTCGCACCCGACATCGAGCACGAGCGTAACTGAAGCAACGCTCAAGGGCCGCATGAGGCCCAAGCGGGGCATGACCGATGCTCTGCTCGCCATCGATGACCTTGGAGAAGACCTTGAAGCCGTGCTGCGGTGGGCCATCGAGTTCAAGCGTTTGTGGAAGACCGGCGACGAAGTCGTCCTGAACTTCATGCCCTTGGACACGCTGACGGTAGGCTGCATCTACGAGAAGCCCAGCACCCGAACACGCGTCTCCTTTGAAGTCGGCATCGACCGGTTGGGTGGAAATCCACTCACCCTCTTGAAGAACGACATCCAACTTGGTACAAGCGAAACCGTGGCGGACACCGCCAAAGTGCTCTCCCGATTCTTGGGCGCCATCACCTACCGCTGCTACGCCCACGCGGACGTGACTGAACTGGCCCGGAGCGCTGACGTGCCGGTGATCAACGCGCTTTCCGACAAGCATCATCCCTGCCAAGCCGCTGCGGACCTCATGACCGTCATGGAAGCCTTCGACACCGACGAGAAACTCCGCGTCAGTTGGGTCGGCGACGGCAACAACGTGCTGCATGACCTGATGCTGGCTTCGGTCATGCTTGGCCACGACGTGGCCTACGCCGTACCAAAGGGGTACGAACCGGACGAGGACGTGGTGGCCCGGGCCCATGCCATCGCTGAGGAAACAGGAGCAACCATCACGGCAACGAACGACCCGGTGGAAGCCGTCAGCGGCTCCCACGTCATCTACACCGACGTGTTCGTGTCGATGGGCGAAGAACACCTCGATGGAAAGATGAACGATTTCGATGGATTCCAGGTCAACGAGGACCTTGTGGCTCACGCGGACGAAGCGTGGCGCTTCATGCACTGCCTCCCGGCCCACCGCGGCGAGGAGGTCACGGATGGGGTCATGGACCATGACCAATCCATCGTCTTCGACCAAGCCGAAAACCGAATGTGGGCACAAATGTCGATCATGGCACGCATGGTCAATCCCGTTGCTTGGGAAGCCATGGGCGAGTTCATGGGACTCGAATCCTGATCAAAGCAGCACGCTGCCCAGGAATCCGAAGAGACCGGCCAACATCCCAAGCCGGAACCTGCTGGCCACCACGGCATCTTGGCCCTGGTAAAGCGGACCGTTCGTCGTGATGATGAGCAAGATGGCCGGGGCCTGAAGCAAGATTTGGGAGAAGGCCAACGGGCCACGCCAGTACGGAAGGTAGAGCACAACGAGTCCGAGCAAGGCACAGACGTAGGCGACCATCCGAGCACGCTCGGCCCCAATGACCATCGGCAAGGTGGAACGGTGCCCTTCGTCGCCCTCCAGATCATGGACGTCCTTGACGATCTCCCGTGCGAGGTTGACCAAGGCCGCCACCGCAGCGGCCGCCAAGGCGACAGGATGGGCCCAAGACCCAACGCCAGCGGCCCCGAACAGCACGACAGCACCCACCAGCACGGAGATGGCGAGGTTGCCGCTCAGGCCTCGGTCCTTCAGGGCCGGGCCGTGGTCGTAGGTCATCATCAGCACGGCCGCGAGCACCCAGATGACGACGGGCGCCAGCATCGGAGCGTCCGGCATTCCTGTGGCCAACCCAGCGGTACCGAGGACCAAGGTCAGCAACGAGAGCAGCCACAATCCTGCCGTGAAGCGTGCGGCCACCGGCCGTGAAACGCGACCGCTGGGCAGGGGCCGGTGCGGGTGAACCACACGGTCCACCTCGACGTCGCGAAGGTCATTCATCGCGTTCCCTGCGGCCATGAAGGCCACCACGCTGGTGGCGTAGAGGGCCGTGACCGTGATCGACTCAGAGGTCCAGGCCTCTCCCAAGACCATGGTGGCCCCCAGTGGAACCGTGGCCGCACCGAGGACCAAGTTGGTGGGCCTGGTG
>DUHJ01000161.1:0-940 GCA_013330925.1 Candidatus Poseidoniaceae archaeon
GGTGTTCTTGTCCCAAAGTTGCCATGCCTTGAGGTTCATCAGGGCCTCGACGTAGATGGCGGTGACCGCCAAGTCGCCGGCGTACTTCTCGTAGAGGGGCGCCATGGCTTCGGCGAAGGCGACGTTGAGTTCAGGCAGGTTGCCCATGTTGAGCACGGTCGGGTCGGCGCCGTCACGGGCTTCTTGCGTGTGACGGGTGGACAGGGCGCGGATGAGGTCCTGCTCGACCTCGCTGCAGTGGTCCATGACCTTGAGCGCCTGCTGGATGGCGTCGTAGCCAGATCCGAGGCCAGGGGCCCAATTGTAGTTGGAGGACAGGCAGTAGGCGATGCCCCACCACGCCATGGCGCAGTTGGGGTCGGCGTCGGTGCAGGCCATGAAGCAAGCAATGGCTTGTTCGTGGTTGTAATTCAGGTAGTGCCCGTAGCCTTCGACGAAGAGTTTCAACGCCTCGTCATTGGCACAGGTGACGGTTGTAGCAAAGGCGTAATTCGACGGTTCTCCGAAGTCGTAGTCCAAAGGTGCAAGTGACATGTGTCCATCTCAAAGTTCGGTCATATAATTCCTTGTCCTATGGTTTTTTGAATCAAAAGAGGCAAACGGAGCAATTGAATAGGTTCGCCATCAGGGGCAGACGGCATCTCAGGCCTGACCGGCCCATTGCCAATCAGGACGGATAAAACGTGCTCAAGTCATTGTACTGGCGCGCGTATTTCTTCCTGCAAAACCGGAAGTCTAAGCGGCTGAGGCGCAGCCTCGGCCACGACGTGACCGGCCTGATTGTGGACGCAAAGAACGGCCGCTTCGCCGTGGACCCTGCTGATTTGGAAGTGGGCGCGAAACTGCGTCTCCACGGCGCCTACGGCATGGACGAAGTGGAACGCATCGCGGGCCTCATCGACGAGACGTCGTCGGTGCTCGTGGTCGGCAGCCACATCGG
>DUHJ01000161.1:1345-6939 GCA_013330925.1 Candidatus Poseidoniaceae archaeon
ACCAACATCAAGCTCAACGACGCGACCAACGTTGAGCCACATCACGTGGCCGCCAGCGGCAAGGAGGAAATGATCCGCTTCCAGATGAACACCGTCAACTCGGGTGGGAGCAAACGCGTGCCGGTACACAACCGCTACATCTACACCTACGACAACCCGGAGGTCATCGAGGTGCAGGCCTACGCGCTGGACGCGTACTTGGACGACCACGCCTTCGATCTGGTGCTCATCGACATTGAGGGTTCAGAATACTTCGCGATGCAGGGCATGACCGGCATCCTTGGCCAAACGAAGACGCTCATCGTGGAGTTCCTGCCGCACCACATCACCAACGTGGCCGGCGTGACCTTGGACGACTTCCTCGCTCAGGTGCCTGAGCATTTCACGAAACTCACGGTCCCCACCAAGGACGCGACCTACGATCGCGCTCAAGGCATGGACGTGCTCAAGGCGATGTTTGCAGCAGGTCAAGGCGACGACGGCATCCTCTTCCATCATTGACAGCGACGGCCATCGTTGCGTCTGCAAAGGCCTACGGCCGCCCCACAATCGCGTGAAGGACCATAACTCGGACAACCGTTCGTTGCGCCATGAACGACCTGTTCGCCATCGTGCCCGCCTCCGCCATCATCCTGTTGATCGCCATTCGGAAGATCGTGATGCCCGTCAAATTCAATCAGGAAATCATCGGCGACATCCATCCCGATGAGGTCGATAATTCAGCGGCCATGCGCATGATGATCGGTGCAGGATTCGGCGGCATCGGCTTGATGGGGCTCATCCTCGGATTCACCCTCGAGCAAGGTGAGGCCACCACCACCTTGCTCTATGCCATGGCGGCCGCGTACGCTTTCCTCTTTGCCACGCTTCTTCTGGTCAAGCAAAAGGGGCACATGGACCACTTGCCCAAGCCCCCGTTGGTGATTTTCCCGACCATGTTGGTGCTGTGCATCGTCGGGGCCGTGCTCTGAAGCACGGACGAGCGTTCATCAGCGGAGGCCACCAACGCCCGACATGCGTGGGGAAACGACGGCCTTCCCCTTGTGGTACCATCCGCTTTACACCGACGGCATTCATCCCGAGGCCCGCTTCCCGCGCGACCGGTACGTCCGGCTGCTCAACCGCTTAACGGCCAACGCGCCAGTCGGTGCCATCGACGTGCGAACCCCGAATGCCGTCCAGCAGAACGTCCTCCACCTCGCACACGACGCCACCTACGTGGAGCGATTTCTGAACGGTGAACTGGACGCCAGCGAGGAGCGGAGGATCGGCCTCCGGCCGTGGACGCCGGACATGATTGAACGCACCATGCGCTTGATGGGCGGCGCCGTCGAAGCCACCGAGCATGCCGTGCAGCACGGTGGATTTGCGGGCAACATGGCGGGCGGTACGCACCATGCGCACCGTGATTTCGGCTCAGGCTATTGCGTGTTCAACGACCTCACCGTGTGTGCCCTCCATGCCATCGTGTCCCTCGGGCTTGACCGCGTGGCCGTGCTCGACCTCGACGTGCACCAAGGTGACGGCACGGCCAGCATCCTTGCCGATGAACCGCGTGTTCTGACCGTGTCCGTGCACTGCGCCACGAACTTCCCGTTCCGCAAAGCCGTGAGCGATCATGACCTCGTGCTCGAGCCCGGTTCAGGCGATGACGCCTACCTTGAGGCGGCGCAACAAGGGCTTGACCTGTGCCTTGGATTCGAACCGGACCTCCTGCTCTTCCAGGCCGGTGTTGACGGCCTTGATGCCGACGCGCTTGGCAAATTGTCCGTGTCGAGGGAAGGCATGCAGCAGCGCAACGCGTTGGTGTTTGACGCCGCTGCTGCCCAAAATACGCCGACGGTGGTGTTCATGGGCGGCGGTTACGCCAAGCCGATTGACGCCACGCTGGACGCCTTCGAGGACCTCTTCCTGGCCGCGGCCGTTGTTCATGGTCAACACATGACATGAGCGCTCAAGAGAACGTTTTTGCCGCCCGTGCTCCAGAACAACGCATGAGCAAGCGCCCTGCCTTGGCCCTGTGCGCCATCGGGATGCTGCTCGTCCTCAGCACGCTTCCCGTGGCCACCGCCCAAAGCGACGACACCGAGGCATCTGATTCGATCACGCGCGTCATGATGCTGCCACCTGAGGCGGAAGTGACCGGCATGCTCGTGGACGGCAACGGGCACTTCTTCGTCAACGCCATGCACCCTGACCCGGACCACTACAAGGCGACGGTGGGCGTGGTTCACGGGGTCGATTGGAACAACCTCCCTGACGTCGTGCCCGAACTGCCCGTCTCCAGCAGCCCAGAGGACGTCTGGCACGGCATCCGCACCTCGTACGGGACGTATCAGGTGCTCCTGCAAAGCGGCGATGCCTTGAGCGGCGGCGGCGTCTCGGGTGGCATCTATGCGGCCGACGACGGAGCCCTTCTGTTCCAAAGCGAGAAGCCCGATTTCAACGCCTTTGTCCCGGCCACCGCAGACGGCGAGCGCGGCTTCCTGTACACGGCATGGGAAGATCGCCCTGCCGGCATCAGCCAACTTGAGATCGAGTGGAATGCAACGTCTTCCGAGTGGGACGTGCTGAACAGCACCATGCTGGACTTGAGCGGCATCAACGGCGGCTGGGTGCTGTGTTTTGGCAGCATCAGTCCGTGGGGCGCTCCGCTGTTTTCGGAGGAATTGTACTTCGACAACACCGAGGCATGGAACGACCAGAGCTTCCGCTACCACCACAACCAGGTGCTCTTGGAGGACTACCTTGGCGTGTATCCAAACCCCTACGATTACGGTTACATCATCGAAATCGAAGACGCGGATTCAGCAGAACCTGAATTCAACCGCCATCTGGCGATGGGCCGGTTCTCGCATGAAAACGCACAGGTGATGCCCGACGAGCGTACCGTCTACCTGACCGACGACGGCTACGACACGGTGCTGTACAAGTTCATCGCTGACCATCCTGGTGACCTGAGTGCTGGAACCCTGTATGCTGCACACCTTGCGCAAGACCAGAGCAGGGACGCGGCCACGACCGGATTTGACGTCGACTGGGTCATGCTGGGTTCGTCGTCTTCCGCCGAAGTCCAAACCTGGATCGACGAATACGACGGCATCACCACCGCGGACTTCGTCGAGGGCGAGAGTTCGTACATTTCCGACGCCGAGATCAACGACTGGGCCGAGGCGCGTCTGAACGAGGACCTCGACGGTGACGGCACAATCGGCACCGCGGCGGACGACCGCGTGGCCTTCCTTGAATCCCGCAAAGCCGCCGCAGCCCTCGGTGCCACCGACGAGTGGAACAAAATGGAAGGCGTGGCGTTCAATCCCGAGGCGGGCAACGTCCTCTACTTGGCCATGTCCAGCATCTCCAACGCGATGACCGACGCCCAAGGCGACATCGACCTCACCGAGAATTCCTGCGGCATCGTCTACCGAATGACGATGAACACGACGTGGAACGTGAACCGCATCGACCCGGCGATCGTCGGTGGCCCGTACACGTCCTCGGCCCAGTTCCAATGCGACATCGACAACCTCGCAGGCCCCGACAATCTGCTGGTGCTCAACGACGGTCGGGTCCTGGTCGGAGAGGACACGTGGCGGCACGAACACAACACGGTATGGCTGTGGCAACACGCCTCCTCCGACGCGCTTGGCCACGAGGGCATCATCGCCAATGTCACGTCCCTCTCGGACGAAACCTCGGCATGGGCGTTCCTTCACGACGCCGAGGTCAGCGACCTTCGACCTGGCCGAACCTACACGGTGAACCTCCGCGTGGACGACACGGGATCAGGCGAGATGGAGGGCCAAGTCAACTGGCGCGACGTCACCTCAGAAAGCACACTTGGGGCGTACACCTTCTCGCTTGAACCTGGATGTTACCTCGCCGTCACCACGCTGTACGAGCAAGTGGACGCCGATCATCGTGCGAGCAACGCCACCGTGCTGGGCGAGTCGATGCAGCGTCTTGCCGTTGGCCCGGGCGAGTGCGTGGACGGGCAGTACATTGCACCCGAGTCCAGCGAGGGCCTCCTTCCTGGATTTGGATTCCCTCTGACGATCCTCGCGGCCCTTGGGGCCTTGGCGTTCCTCCAACGAAAGCAACGCTGAGGGCCAGTCCATGCCGGTGCTGCCGTTGAACAAGACAGGTGACAGCACGAACCGACCTGGGTGAACGTCCGACGTTCACAGGTAGAAGAGAGCAGGACCTTCCTTGCTGACAGGCGGGGCCAGGAAATATGCTGCGAAGCCACCCATGATCTTGCCAACCTCAGGCGATGCTTCGTCAAAATTCTCTTTGGTGTCGTACACCGCGAAGCTCGTGATTTCACCTTCTCCGGTGACGATGGTGCACACCGATTGAATGCCGGAAAGGGCCATCATGGTCCCTCTTTTGCTTTCGAGAAGCGCGACGATTTCTTCTTCCTTCGATGCGTCAAATTGGATGTGCGTGACCCTGCAGTACATGACCGGAACACCAAGCATGAACACATAGACTTTCTCGACATTCCTTGTGGTGAAACAATCGTGATGTCGTGTTCTCTGCATCTATGGTCATACGAAGGGTAGCGTCTGACAAGACCCACTGCAAGCCCTTCGATTACCACTTAACTTTGCAATGGGTGTTAGGGTAGACCCTCTGATAAGCCCCTAAGTTATACAATCAGACATTGAAAAAATCGTGCTTATCTAGCCTACCAAATTAGGATGTCTGTGAGTCGTCCGGAACGCCACCCCTGTATTCAAGAACTGTGAGTTATTGCGCCGGAGCATGAACAAAATACGCGTTGTTCTCTTTGCCTTGATGGTGTTGACCGTTTCTCTCGCCGGATGTATCGGTGGTGATGACCCAGTTGAAGACGAAACTCCAGTAGAAACTCTTGATGATTGGCAAGTTCATTTTGCTTCAACTGCAGCTGATTTACCTACCTGTGATTCAGCAACAGAGGGCCGACTATACTACGTTGACGCCGATTCGGAATTCCAAGTTTGCACAAGTAGTGGATGGGATGTAATCGATGTTTCAGGTCCTGCAGGACAAGATGGCGCTGATGGTACTTCGGGAACAAACGGAGTTGACGGCGCTGATGGTAACGATGGTGCTGACGGAACTGATGGTAACAATGGTGCTGACGGCGCCAATGGAGTTTCCACCTTAATCCGTGTTTTATCAAGTACTACTTGCACAACTGGAGGAAATTCCTTCGAGATTGGTGCAGATAATAATGGAGATGGAATCCTTGATGTCACTGAAGTTATTGTAACTGTGGATATTTGTAATGGAGTCGCTGGTCCAGCAGGCCAAGATGGTGCTGATGGAAACGACGGTGCTGACGGTACAAATGGAACCGATGGCCAAGATGGTGCTCCTGGTAATCCTGGTGCTGATGGAAACGATGGTAATTCAACGCTAATGGTAATGACGAATCTGAGTTCATCAAGTTCTAATTGTTGGGGAGATGGAGGAGTCCAAATCGATGTTGGTATAGATGACAATAAAAACGGAGTTCTCGATTCGAGTGAGATCGATGATACAACTTACATCTGCAATGGAGGGGATGGCCAAGATGGAACCGATGGTGCTGACGGAAACGATGG
>DUHJ01000161.1:7294-7824 GCA_013330925.1 Candidatus Poseidoniaceae archaeon
TGATGGTGCTGACGGAAACGACGGCGCTGACGGCGCTGATGGAACGAACGGAAGCGCTTCACCGAATACCATGTTGACCAGTATTTCTTCTCCTGCTGCATCATTGGGATGCACTGCAGGTGGCCGAGTTATGATGCAAGGTCTTGACAATGGAGATGGTGGAGGAACTGCTCAAAACGGTGTTCTTGAATCTGGCGAAGTAGACTACACTACAACCTATTGTAGCAAATATGTGATTTGGCGGGTGGCTGATATCAACAGCGGAACTGGCAGCAGTACTCCCGGACAATACATGAAGATACTCGTCGGTGATACGCTCTACTTCGATGCGAATGATGGAAGCAGCGGCCCAGAACTGTGGGCTCATGATACCTCAAACGCCTCAACTTGGCGGGTGGCTGATATCAACAGCGGATCGGCCGGCAGTGCCCCCGGATTTTACGGCCTAGAGATATTGGTCGGTGATACGCTCTACTTCAGTGCGAATGATGGTGGAAGCAGCGGCAACGAACTGTGGGCTCATGATACCT
>DUHJ01000194.1 GCA_013330925.1 Candidatus Poseidoniaceae archaeon
CATGCTCGGGGCTGCCCAGAGCAGACCGTCCTCTTCCTGAACCGGTTCAAGAGAGGAAGGAAGGGAGCAAGGACCGCCCACCGGAACGTGGTGTGCCATCCACGGGTGACGCAGGAGGGTGGCCATCCTTCGCACCTCTTCACGGGCCTCTTTTCGGCGGCCGACGGCATCCAATTCCAGGCACGATGCCTCGTCCTCCATGCGACGTTCCAACACCACCCGATGCAACCTTGGCGACCATGCATGCCCTTCAGAGCGGTCCTCAAGCAGATCCCGGCGTGCGGCGTCGAGAAGCCTGCGTAAGCGCAGCCGAGGGTTGGGTTCGGGCAAAGGACCGCCCTTGCCGCTTCCACCGGGATAGGTCAAGACGAACCTTCGTGCGCATGTTTCGAGCAACCAACGCCGGCTACGGCTCCACCCTACGCCACGGTTCATGCCCGTTCGACCTGCAGTTTACCCGCTTGAAGGTCGTGTTCAGAGCACACCGATGCTGGCCAAGAACAACACGTGGTTGACGGTGACCCAGAGGCCGATGGGCACCAGCGCCCAGCCCGAGAAGCGGGCAAAGGATTCGGCTCCGTACAACCCGAACAGCCTCGAAAGTGGACCACCAAGGCCAGCAACAATGCGCAGCAACAACACGACAAGGCCCGCCACGAAAGCGAACATCAATCCGTTGAGGAGTCCAATGAAGATTCCACCCACGCCGGACATCATCGCCGCTCCAACGCCTTGAGCAAACATCGCTGGCTCAGCGAACCACGCGAACCAACCGACCCACACGCCAAGGAGCACGTCGCGTGCGAGGTCCTCGACGTCGCGCCAACGCTGGAACACGCCGGGCGTCAACCGATGGATGAATTGTCCAAGGAAATCGGACTCGAACGGTGCACCTCGAATCGCGGTCACCACGGCCATTTCAATGAACCATGCATAGCTGATCAGGTCCAACGTCGAGCCAAGGGCCGCATCGAAAGGTACGAAGGCAAGCAACAGCGAAGGGAGGTTGACCAAGAACACGCCTGCTCCCGCGGCCACGACGATGCTGGCCCACAAAGTTCCCGGTGGAAGAGGCTCTTCCGGTTTTTCCCAGCCCACGCGAGGGAGCGCCAAGAACAGCAAGAACAGGCAAGGCCCGAAGGCCAGACGAAGGTAGGCGGAAGCCGATTGCGTCCCACCGCGTTGGCTCGCGCTCATCGCATCACCTAGCTCGGTGTAGGCTTGAACTGGAGATGCCGAGGAGGACACGCGCCCGGTGCGGTCAATCACCAGGACGGCGTCGGCTTCTCCTGTTGGGAGGCTGGCCGCAAACGCTCCGGTGGCGTCCAACAGGACCGGCCAGGTGACGTTGTAACGCTCCACGTAGGAGATGGCGTCTGTGATCAGCGCTTCTTCGCCAATGATGACGGTCAACACGGCCACGTCTCCGTTGTAACCGGCCATGGCCACCTCGAATTCCTTCAGGTGATCCGCACCGTTGACGGAGCCCGGCATCAGCACGCTGACGAGCATCAGGTCGGCGTCACCCATCACCTCGCTGGGCGAGGTGATGATGCCTGAGGCCGCATTCATCGAGGGATCGCCAAGGCGGATGCTGTCGTCCACGACCGCTTCCTCGCCCAAGTTGTCCTGCACGATGCCGAGCGGCACCATCGCGAGGGCGAGCACCAACAAGGCAGCGAGAATGGGAGGAGGAAGCGGAAGGCCGGCCCTGAAGGCGACGACGACGAACGCCAGGAGGCTGCCCATGGTCGTTAACGTCAGCCAGAGCCCGGAGGAGGCAAATCCGGAATCCGGCTCCTGAACGATGGCCCTGACATAACCGGTCGCGTGGCAATCTTCGTTGGGATCGGCACCCACCACCGTGACGCAGACTTCGACCGCCACGTGTCCAATCGGGACTTCCTCCACGCCCGTCCACGTCCACGCCGTGTTGTTGCCCGGCAAGACACGTTCGATCAGGGCACGCCCCGTGGAGGTCTCGACGAGGTCATCTCCGTCCCTCGAGAACAACTCGTCGTCGTCGAGCGGACCCCAAATCGACCAGGACACGGCAGGACCGCCGTCCGCCCAGTCGATGTCGTCTGCACCCCACGGCAAATCCGCGGTGAAGGCGATGTGGGCACGGCGCGAAGCGTCGATCATCAGTGAAGCGCTGGGCTCGTAGATGTCGCCCTCGATGATGATGCCGCCGCTGTTTTGTTCAAATCCGCCCCAGAGCACCCGCGCTCGCGTGCCCTCGCAGTCGTGCTGCATCCAGAGGTTGAGGGTGAACACGTCACCGGGTTGCATCGAGAGGTTGATCATTTGACGCTCGCCTTCGAACAACTCGGAATCGTCGTTTGACACGGCCTCAATGACCTGCTGAACGGTGGAGGTGTAGGTCGAACTCCCGGCCGTGACTTCCATCCGAAGCGACGTTTCCTGATTCCCATTGGTGAACGGGTTGGTGGCAGAGCATGACCGCGCCGGAGCCTGTTCCAGGCGCACCGAGAAGAACACGGACATGTTGACCGTCGCTTCGATGGGGTTGACCAAGGGAGGAGATGAGACGCTGAACACCGGCACCTCGCCCGAGCCACCGAGCACCTCGAAGAAACCCACCGCACCGTCGGTGCTGTTGCGTTGGAGCACCGCCTCTTCCTCGTTTAGCCCCTCAACATAGAGCCTCATGACGTCGTCCACGCGCCATTCTTCATGGCCCGAAGGATAGCCGTCGTCGCCTTGTGCGAGGGCGTATCCGGTCACGGTGGTCGTCGCGACCATTAGCAGGACGAGCAGAAGTGCCGTCCGCCGCATGGCGCTTGCTGCGCGCCCCGACACAAAAGCCCCACGTCCTGACGTGACACCTCAGGGGAATCCGAGAAGGAGGGCGACACCGAGGGAGCCAAGCAGAATTGAGGCGGCGTTCACCGTGCCTTTGGTCATCAGGCCGCGGTTTTCGAGCACGGCGCCGAGCAACGAATCCAACTGGCACCCGATGAAGCCGGCCAAGAGCACCACCAGCGGTTCGTAGCCGGTGGTCAAAACGCTCCCGTCAGCGGTGACGGCCGCGACCCCAAAAGACAGCACGGCGATGAGCGCCGCTCCACCAAATGCAGCGGCCTGACCGCGAGGAGAGACGCCACCGTTCAGACCGGGTTCGCAACGGCGGAGGGTGGTGATCATCCTCACGCGGTCGTCAAGACAGCCGAATTCGGAGGCCCACGTGTCCGAGGTGGCCACGGCCACGGCGGCAGCGAACACCCAGAGACCCGTGCCGTGGGCATCCAAGAAGAAGGCGACCAAGACCACAAGGCCCGGCATGCCCCCGTT
>DUHJ01000050.1 GCA_013330925.1 Candidatus Poseidoniaceae archaeon
CCAAGGAAGAAGGCCAGCAAGAAGGCGACCATCTTCTGTTTCGGGGCGGCGGCGGGCATTGAGGCTTGCATTTGTGGAGCTGCTTCCATAGCGAAACTTATCCGTCCGGGATTATATCCCTTCCTCCGAACGAACCCTCAGCCACGTGTTCTTCAGACGAGCGGACGCCCTTCAGCGTCGAGCAGGCTTCCTGTGGCCATCATGATGAGTTCAATCAAGGCCCAAATCCCTGTGATGATGGAACCAAGTCCAAGGGTGAGCACGGTGATGAGCAATTGTGCAACGCCCCGCCCAGTGTGGCCGAGGTAGAAGTTGTGGACCCCAAAGACGCCCAGGAAGAGGGCGAGAAGCACCCCAACAAGCAGTTGCTTCGGGGGGTTTTGCTGCATCATCATCTGGCCGTTCGCCATCATCATGGGTTGTCCATGAGCCATGCCTGGCTGTTGTGTGACGGGAATGGCGACGGGTTGTCCGGTGACCATGACCTGCTGGGCGGCTTGCGGTTGTTGCTGTGCAGCGGCTTGTTGAGCAGCGTCCCATGGTGCGGCTTCGTTGGGTTGCATGCACCGGCGTGCACATTCCGCCACATCAAGGTGCCCCCTGCCGAGCGTGGTCATCGACGTCATCTTCATGCAGGTCACCCATGTCATCCGTGCATGGCTGCACCCCGACTCATGGCCGTGGCGCTCGTCGCACTGCTTTTGGTGCCGCTGGCTGGATGCCTTGCTCCTGTCGAAGGAGGTCTCATCGAAGAAAGCCGGGGACAGGTGCTGCCCGAGGGCCAAACCTTGGCGTTTCCTGACTTCGCATCAGGCCCGCTCGCGTTGGACGCGGCTCCATGGTGGGAGCGCACCACCCTTGATCTTGACCGGAACGGTGTCCATGACACCTTGGACGGAGCGATTGGTCCCGTATGGATTGGTCTCTCGTACGGCGTTTCCGTAGGCGACAAACACGTGGCTGACGTGGAATCCCTCGGCCTTCAGGTTGAATTGGTTGTTCCGGCGGTGGATGCCCTCCTGCTTGGAGAGGTTGACGCCAGCCTCATTCCGGCCCTTCGATCGTTGAACGACGTCGTCATGGTCGAATCGTACGGAGAATTGGTGTTCTGGGGCGACGTGCAAACGCCCGCCGTCAAGGCCAGTTCATCCTCGGTCTATCCTGAGGGTGCCTGGGACCTCGGTGTCAGCGGCGAGGGCATTGTCATCGCGATGGTTGACACAGGCGTGGACAACGAGCACCCGGGATTGAACGAGAAATTTGTCGCGGGCTATGACGCCGTCTGCTTCCTCCACAGCGGAGTGCATCAGTGCGTCCTTGCAGGTGGCCGTGCAGAAGACGGTTCCTTCGACCCTGATGACGCCCACCAACACGGCACAGCCTGCATGGGCATGGCCGCGGCCACCGGAAAGATGGCGGACGGCTCGGAGTCCAACTTCACAGGGTCGGCTCCAGACGCGGCGCTGGTCGACGTTCGCATTGGGACGGACGTCGGGGCAGGTCCCTTCGAGAATTATCTGATCGCGCAGGAGTTTTACGAATCCGCGATGAACGGCTTGCAGTGGATCATCGATCACAAAGACGACGCATGGGCCGGAGCGGACGAATCCGAGCACGGCATTGACGTCATTTCCCTGTCCTGGGGCATCACCAGCCACGAGGGCGGAGGCTCCGACGGTGAGGACATGCACAGCCGCATCCTCAACGAAGCCATGGAAGCGGGCATCGTCGTCAGCGTCGCCGCTGGCAACGACGGACCGGACAACGACGGGCTCTCAGGTATGGGGTCCTCCTCCCTGTCCATTACCGTCGGCGCCACCGACGACAAGGACACCATCGACCGAGAGGACGACACCGTCGCTGGATATTCATCTCGCGGTCCTCGTCGCGACAACGGAGACGGTAACCCATTGAACGAACTCAAGCCAGAGGTCACCGCGCCCGGTACGAACATCGTTCAAGCAGAGGGATGCGTGACCAGCGCAGGTTGCCACAACGACGTGCCCGGACAGGATGCCGCCGACAACGGCTACACCAACCGTGGTTCAGGGACGTCCTACGCCACGCCTTCGGTGTCGGGTATCATCGCCTTGATGATGGAGGCCAACCCAGATCTTTCCCCGCTTGAAATCAAGGAGATCCTCAAGTTCACCGCTGAGCGACGCGGCGAACCCTCTGCTCCGGACGTGGATCCATACTGGAACCGTGACTTTGGTTGGGGCATGGTCGATGCGCGCGCGGCGGTGGAGATGTCATTCATGCTGCTCGAACAAGGCACGACCGGAAGCATCGACGTCACCGCTCAGGCTCACCTCACCAACGTGAGCGTCACGCCTTCTTTGGTCACCTTGAGCGGTGATGCATGGGCACAAGGCGCGCCTTTGCTCGCCGTGGAGTACCGTGTTGACGGCGGTGAATGGCGCTCGGCGACCTTCGATGCTGACGTGGCCTCCCTTGCTTCCCTCGAGCGCTTGACGTGGACCGTCGCGCTCAACCCTTCGGCCTTCGGTGTGGGGCAGCATGAGGTCGAAGTTCGTGCCATCACGGAAGATGGGGTTTCGTTGAGCAGTTTCGCCACCTTCGCGGGGGCTGCATCGAGTGACGGTATGGGCGGAAGCGCTTCGATCATGGCCGTGGTGGTCGTGGTCCTCGCGGTGGCCTTGACCGTTGTCGTCTTGCTTCAAAGCCGCACCGAAGCACCGATGCGCCTGACCGGGGACGACGACCCCAAAACGAACGCAGTCCCTCCAACCATCGCTGAGGGCGATGCTGCTTAGGCTTCGCCGCCCCCCACGGCTTGAAAAGCGAACACGGAGTCGGTGGCGTATGCGGACGTATGCTGCACGGGCCCGGGCGATTCAGCCCACGGGTGTGCGCAAGATGTTCGATTTGGCCGGCGACGACACCATTTCTTTCGGTCTTGGTGAACCTGATTTCCAACCCCCTCCCGTGGCCATTGAAGCCTTCCACCAAGCCATGCTCGACGGCCGGAACAAGTACACCACGACAGCCGGGCTTCCGGCCTTGCGTGATGCCATCGCCAAGGGATGGGACGCGTACGCGCCCGGCCTGACCGCAGACAACGTCTGCATCACCATGTCGGGCACAAATGCGCTGATGAACCTCTTTTTGACCTTGCTCGACCCCGGGAAGAAGGTCCTCCTTCCTGAGCCGTATTTCCCGCTGTACGGCCCTGATGCGACCTTGGTGGGCGGCACTCCTGTCTACTACCCTTGCCGCTTTGAGCACGAGTTCGTTCCGCAGGTGGACGAGTTGGAGGCCTTGGTGGACGAAGACACCACGGCCATCCTCTACAACTTCCCATCGAACCCCACAGGTGGGACGATCAACCACGAACAGAGGGACGCGCTGCTGGAGTTTGCCCGCAAGCATGACCTATGGGTCATCAGCGACGAAGTGTACGACCGCATCATCTTCGAAGGCGAACACGTCTCCTTCCTTGGGGCGGGCTACGACCGCGTTTTTGTCGTCAATTCCTTCTCAAAGACCTTCGCAATGACCGGCTGGCGCGTGGGCTACATCATCGCCGAAAACGTCGAGCACATGCTGCAGGCCATCAAAATCCAGTACTACCTCACGGCCTGTCCGAACGACGCCATGCAGTACGCTGTGCTGGCGGCCATCGAGAAAGCCCCGGATTATCCAGACCTTCTCGCCAAGGAATTC
>DUHJ01000076.1 GCA_013330925.1 Candidatus Poseidoniaceae archaeon
GGATGAACCGCACGGTGTTGACCCTCCGCATTTGTGGATGGTCCAGCATTGGAATGGGACTCATCTTCTTCCTCATACCAGGATGGTATGCAGAGCTTGAGGGCGCGACCACTGAAAACATCGCATGGCTCCGCAACCTTGGTGCTGCTTTGGTGGCCGTCAATGGCGTTGGAGCCTTGTTGGCCGCAGAGGACCCTGAACGAGAACGTCGTCTGTACGACGTGGTCATGCTGGCTTCCGTGCTCGAAACCGTTGCCTTGGGCTGGTCCACGCTGATGTGGGAGTTTTCTGCCACGGAAGCCGTGTTCATCACTGGCCCTCTCGCACTGGCTGCCCTGGTCAGCATCGCTTTGGTGGCGTTCCGCCCAGCCAAAGGATGACCGGCCTCCTCAACACAAGTTCATACCCTTGTCCGACGACAATGGGCCATGGACGATGAGCGATCCCTCCCGCTCTTCGTCCTCCCCATGACCCTCATGCCAGGGGAGGTCACGCAACTTCGCGTGTTCGAACCCCGCTACAAGCAGATGCTCGACTCGTGCATCCTCGACGAACGCCCGTTTGGCCTGATCCTCAACGACCCTTTCCAACCCGTCCGTGGCTGGGACGGTCCGAGGACCACGGGCACCTTGGCGCACATCGAAGAGCACGAAGAAGCCGGGAGCAACCACATGCTTGTCGTGCGTGGCGGACAGCGGTTCGACGTCATCGACGTCATCGAACCCGCGCTCCCGCCCTTTTCGGACCCGGCGGTGAGCGACCTGGTCGGGGAAGACGGATTCTTCCCAGGGCAGGAAGCGCTGTTGGCTCGCGCGGAAGAATTGGGAAGAGCCGACCTGCCGCTCCACATCAGCGCAAACGTTCGCTTACGACCACAATTTGAGGCAGATGAAGCGATGATGCTCACGGTCCAAGCATTGCTTCGTAGCACCATGTCCGCCATCGCTGGTGCCATGGGCATTGACGAGGAGACGGCCGGGCCCTGGGTCGAAGCCCGAACGGCAGACGTTGTCGCGGCGGGCCCAGACGGGGTTTTTCTGGCCGCGGCGATGGTGCTCCCCGACCTTGAGGCGCGGCAACAGGTCCTCTCGTCCGCTTCGATGCAAGAGGCGTTGGCCGAATTGGAACACGGCCTGCTCGACATTCGACGGGATCTCGGGCTCGAGGAAGAGTGACCCTACATCGAAAGCAGCACTTTTCCAATGTTCTTTCCATCGTGGAGACGGCGGTGGGCCGCCGCCGCTTCTTCCAGCGGGATGACAGAATCGATGACAGGGTCGAGGTGGCCCTCCATCACGCCTTGCACCAACCGTTCCATCTGACCGATCAGCACCTCTTGTCGAGACCAAGTTCCCATGTGAACGCCAAACAAGCCACGGTTCCTGGTCATCAATCGAATGGGGTCCACTTCGGCCCGTCGAAGCCAAGCAAGCGCAGTTCGAATGGGACGACGTTTGCCGTTTGGTGCGAAGGTGGAGAGGCCATAGGTGTAGACGCGACCGCCTTCGCGGCATGCTGACAGGCTACGGATGAGGTGGTCGCCACCGATCGGGTCCAACACATGGTCTGCGCCAGCACCTCCGGTTCCTTCCAACACGATCTGGACGAAATCTTCCGTATGGCGGTCGATCGGTGTGCCTCCAAACGAGCGGATGATGTCGGCTTTTCCTGCAGAGGCCGTGGCCCAGACGTCCTTGACGCCCGCCCATCTGCACAACTGCAGCGCAGCGGTTCCAACACCACCACCTCCACCATGGATCAGCACCGTCTCGTCGGCCGTGAGGTGGCCGAGATGATGCAGCATGTGGTGTGCGGTCAGGTAGGTCACCGGCATGGCCGCGGCAGCCTCGAGGCTCATGCCTTCAGGAAGACGTACGACACGGGTCGCCTCACAGATGAGATGGCTCGTCTGGGCGCCGGTGCCCGGTACCGCGATGACAGGGTCGCCAACGGCCAATCCCTCAACCTCTGAACCGACCTCAGCCACGGTCCCAGACGCCTCATACCCCGGCGTGTAAGGGTACGGCGGACGTGGCTTGTAGAGGCCAAGCCGCTGGAGCAGGTCAGCGAAATTGATGCCAGCAAACTGGACATGGACGAGGACTTCGCTTGGCCCAAGCGCCTTCGGTTGGAAGGATTCGACGCGCATGGTTTCGGGCCCACCGGCCTTGGTCAGCACCAATCGCTTGCCCATGATACCGGGTCCCGCTTCACGGTTTCAAGCCGCCGTTGAAGGAGCCATGAGCCGGTCAGAATGGCTTTGAACGGGGGGCGAATTTACCCGATCATGGACCACCCATCCCGCCAAACGGCCGGACGCGTACTCGATGCTGTGGCGCAGAGCGGAACGCACTACAGCTCAGGCTTCCCCATGATCGCAAGCGAGAACGTGATCTCTCCAATGGTTCGGCGTGCCTGTGACAGCGATTTGCACGGCCGGTACGCAGAAGGTCTGCCAGGGAAGCGGTACTACCAGGGCTGCGACGATTTCGACACCATCGAAACCATCGGGATTGATTTGGCGAAACAGGTGTTCAACGCCTCCTTTGCCAACATCCAACCCATCTCTGGAACCGTGGCCAACATCGCCGCACTCAAGGCCTTGGTCAAACCAGGGGATCGCATTACGGCGGTTTCGACCGCGGATGGCGGCCACATCTCACACGCTCAAATGGGCGCGGTTGGGCTGAGGGGATTGGACCTTCACACCTACCCGTGGGACGAAGACCGCATGGAGCCAGACCTTGATGCAGCAGCGGCCATGATTCGTGAGACAAAACCCTCGCTCGCCTTGTTTGGGGCTTCAGTGTTCCTCTTTCCAACGCCTCTTGAGGAGTTGGCCTCGGCCGCGCACGAAGTCGGGGCACAGGTGATGTACGACGGTGCGCACGTGCTCGGTCTGATCGCCGGTGGCGTTTTCCAAGATCCACTGCGCGAAGGCGCGGACGTGATGACCGGATCGTCGCACAAGACCTTTCCCGGGCCCCAAGGCGGGTTCCTCCTTTCCAACACCGAAGACGAGAAGATGCAACGCCGGCTCAACAACGCGGTCTTCCCCGGAACCAACTCGTCCTACCATCTGCACCACGTGGCAGGCAAGGCGGTCGCGTTGGCCGAGTTTGAGGCCTATGGCGCCAGCTATGCCCAAGACACCGTCACGAACGCAAGGGCGTTGGCGGAAGCCCTGGCCGCAGAAGGCTTCGACGTGTTGGCCGAAGAACGCGGGTACACCGCCAGCCACCAAGTTTTGACGCGGCACGGCGAAACCGATTCTGGGGCCGGCCGAGCCGCTGCAGCCTTGCTCGAAGAAGCCGGAATCATCACCAACATGAACATGCTTCCAGGCGACACACGCGCGCTTTCACCCTCGGGCCTTCGTCTCGGCGTGCAGGAACTCACCCGCCATGGCATGGGTCCGGATCAGATGCAAGACGTGGCCACGTGCTTCCGACGTGCGCTGATCGACGGCGTGGACCCAGCGCAAGTGAAGACCGAGGTGGCGGCCATCCGAGAAGGTTTCACCGAGGTCCAGTACTGCTTCGAGGCCTGACATCGCTCACACAACGAGGACGTTGTCGGAATGCACCCGGAAGCCGGGGTTGATTCCGTCGCTCGGAAGCACGCTGCATTTCACAGCATCTCCAGGGGCCAAGGTCAGCGCCGAGGCATCCGATCCGGCTGAGACGTTGTTGACGTACCATCGTACGGTGGACGCATCGGCATCACCTTGCGGATCCACGAAGTCGTACATGCAGGTGAGGGCGTCGTCCACGCCAGGCGATGCGGGCGTCACGGAGACGTTGGTCGCCACCGGCATGGCGCTCAAATTCGACCATTGAACGATGCCCTCCGCGCCCACGTACATCGCGAGGGCCGTCCCGCCGCCCGGTACGAGGTCCTGCATCGCATCGCTCCCGCCGCCAAAGGCCACCGTGGCACCGTTC
>DUHJ01000131.1 GCA_013330925.1 Candidatus Poseidoniaceae archaeon
TGCGGTCACGTCGATGCGCTTGCCGAACATGCCGGCCGCTTCGTGGTCATCGCCGCGCATGGCTTCCATCAGGTCGGCGTCGCCGTACAGCGCCATGCCGCCGATGACGGTGAGGCGAACGTCGGGGTCCACCGCGTCGATGAGGTTGCGGTAGGGGTCAATTTGGTTGGAGTCGATGACCGCCAAATCAGCGGCCATGCCGGGTGCGATGCGACCGACGTGCTCCTCCCAGCTGGTGGCGTCCGCCGCGTTGGAGGTGACCATGCGCACCATCTCTTCGTCCGTGAAAATGTCACCGAGGATTTCGTCGTCCCAGAGGTCGGCAATCTTCAGTTCGTGCAGCGGTGATTTGCTGCCTGAGGGCGACCAGTCTGGCGCCAGTGCGATGTTGACGCCTGCGGCCTTGGCCGCGGCCACGTCCGTCGTGTCTCCGTAGAGGAGCAGGTTGGACAGCGGCGACCAGACCAGGCTGGCGCCGACCTCACCCATCTTCTGGAACTCGGTGGCGGTCAGGGCGGTGCCGTGGATCAGGACCAATTCACCCACAAGCAGGTCGTTGGCGACGAGGATGTCGAATTCAGCACGGCTGGATTCGTCCACCCCTTCGCCCAGATGCAGGAACCACGCGTCCAATTCCTGACTGGCGTTGCCGGTTTTGATGTGGTTTCCAATGTAGTCCGATTCAAGTTCGGTCACCTTGGTGTGGATTTCGTCCCTTCCAAAGTTCCAATCCTCGATGTTGCGGGCCAAGACGCTGGCGTACGCGTCGTCTGGGTTGGAGGGTGCGCCTTGGGAAGCGGTGGTTCCACCGACGATGACCTTCGCTTCGACGTACTTCATCGCGGCGAATTCCAGGTCGAAATACGGACCGCCGTGCAGGAGCATTTTCGGCTTGGTGACGAACTCGCTGTAGTCTGGATGGTTCTTCCATTGGTAGCGGTTTTGGTAACCTCCCCATTCGTTGGGGGACGACATGTGGTTTTCCACCGGCCACACGGGTGCGGTGTTGTAGTGGAGGTGGTTGTGGAGGTCGAGCAAACCGGGGTAAATGGTGGCGTCTGTGTGGTGAACAGGCACGCCTTCGAGGGTCAGGTCGCTGGGCGCGTCGCCGTTCCAAACCTCGACGATGATCCCGTCCTCAACGAGAATGGAACCGTCGTTGTGCACGGTTCCCGCGTCGTCCATCGTCACCACACGACCGGTCAGAACGTACGCACCGGAGTGAAGGTGGTCCAAGGCGGTGTAGCACCGCAGGCCGGCGATTGGCGCGGTCACGGTGGCGTTCTCATGCGAGCCGGGCGTGGGTGCGTCGTCCTTCCACAAGGTGCCGTTGTCCAGCGGAATGTAAGGGCGGTCCCACCAGCTGTCCTTGTCGGGCCAGCTCATGGAGTCGACGAGGGCCCCTTCCGCGGTGCGCAGCACCGCGCTGTCACCGCCGTAGTAATCGAGTTCAATACCGGAGTCCGCTCGGAAGATCACCACACGGGCGTTTGGCTCCAGCACGGTGTCCCACGGCAAGCGGCAGGGCGGGGATCCTCCGCCTTCTTCGTCGTCGAGCCACCAATCCGACACGTCCACAGGCGTGCTGCCGGCGTTCCATATCTCGATGAATTGGTCCGAAGTGCTGCCGATGTACCCGTCGCCGTTCCAGTCGACGCCGTCGTAATCTTCGGAGGACGCCGAGACCAAGACCTCGGAGATGCGTACGTCAGGGACGTCGGCTTGGCCGGCCACCAGCGGGACGGTGGAGAGCATCATCAGGAGGACGAGGGTGGCCGCAGGCAGACGAGGCTTCACGCCACTCCATTTGCAGACGCCACATCAAGCCATCTCATCACGCCACAGAATACACGAACATGTTCGCCAACAGGTCAAGGGACCCCCGGCAGGAGGAACTTCCATGCCCACCATGGACCTGACCGAGGAGACCTTCGAAGCTGCCCTTGCGGACAACACCATCATGTTCATCGATTTCTGGGCCGAATGGTGTGGACCCTGCAAGGCCTTTGGCCCGGTTTACGAGCGTGTTTCTGAGGATCACCCCGACGTCCTTTTCGCGAAGGTCGACACGGAGGACCAGCAAGCGCTTGCGGGCTCCTTCGGGATCCGTTCCATCCCCACGACGGTGGTGTTCAAAGAAGGCGTGGGCGTCTTCATGCAACCAGGTGCCTTGCCCGAGGAGGCCTTGCAAGACTTGGTCGGCAAGGTCAAGGAGCTTGACATGGACGACGTTCGCACCATGATCGCCAAGCAGGAAGCCGAAGCCAAAGCAGCAGCGGGCGACGATGCAGGTTGCTGCAGCGACCCGTCATGTTCTAATTGACCCCGCTTGAGGCATGTCCGTGCGTCACGTTGCGTTCATGCTCGTTTGGCTGATGTTGGCCATGCCTTTGGCCGGCTGCCTCGGGGCAGAAGACGAGGATCTTGCCGTCGATATGGGTGATTCCTCTTACCCCAACCCTTGGGAACGCGGCGATCTTACCTACGACGACAGCGATGTGTTCAGCCGGGTCACCACCAACGGAAGTTACGGCATCATCGACGCCGTTTCCGTCTTTGTTCCCGTTGACACCATCACCGCTGCTGACGGCGGTGCAGGGCTGACCGGTGACGCCGAAGTCCACCTTGGATTGTGGTTGCCGGACATCGAGGGCTGCGACTGGACGTTGGAGAACGTCTCCGAGGAATGCCGCGTTCCGGTGATCGCCGACGTGGGTCCATACTACGACGACGGTGACGTGAGCGCCGTGACGCCTGCGGACCGTTTGGGCCGCTTCCTCATCGAAAACTACGTGCCCCACGGTTATGCCGTGGCTCAAGTCTCGGTGTTTGGCACCGGTGAATCGAACCACTGCATGGACCTCATGGGCACCGATGAACAACGTGGCATCGATGCCGCGGTGACGTGGCTCGGCACCCAAGGTTGGTCCAACGGCCGCGTCGGGCTCATCGGCAAGTCCTACGACGGCAGCACGCCGTGGCAAGCGGCCACCTTCGGCAATCCGCACCTTGCGACCATCGTTCCGATGTCTGGGCTCATCGGTGTCCACGACCTGATGTGGCGCAACGGCAGCATGGAAGCACGTGGCATGATCATGCACAACGGCGTGTACGGCTCCTTCGGCATCGACGGCGACAGCGAAGACAGCCACACGCTGTGCGAGGGATACCTGGAAGGCTACGCGAACGGTCCTGCGGCCTACTTGACGGGTGGCATGGTGACCTACGCCGGCAATGATTACTGGACCGAGCGTTCCTTCCTCGACCGGGTGTTGCAGAACTACGACGGTTCCATCTACATCATTCAGGGCATGCAAGATTGGAACGTCGATCCACACATGGCGTTCCCCATTCACCAGCAGGTGCATGACGCCGGCATTGAGGTGAAGACCCTCGCAGGCCAGTGGGCCCACGATTATCCAGACCGTGTCACCGGGCACAGTTCCCAAAGCAGCGGTCGCGGCGCGGAAGCCTATCCCTACACCCTTCGCTGGGATTGGGCCGACGAGATGCTCGTTTGGTTCGATTGGTACCTGCGCGACGAAGGCGTTGCACCGGTGCTCGGCGTGGAAATGCAGGACAACCGTGGCGGGTGGAGGTTCGAGTCCACCTGGCCCGCTGAAGACACGCAATTCGTCGAGGTTGCGGGCAGCGACCTCGGTCCCACCGGGGCGAGCATCAGCGGCACGAACAGCATCACGATGACCTACGGGCCCTTCGAGAACGACACGTGGATTGCAGGGATGCCGACCTTCCATATTCCCGTGACGCCGCACACGACCAACGGGGCTCATGGCTTCCTTGAGATGACCGACGAAAGTGGCATGCACCTCGGTCACGCCGTCATGGATTTCCGATTCCATGCAGGCGGACGAGACGGGCAAGAGGTGCTGGTACCCTTTTCGACCGTGACCGGATACATGGAGTTCTTCGCCATGGACGTCTACCTTGAAGCCGGTGAATCCATCGTCATCACGATGACCCAAACCGGTGAAGATTACGTTCCATCGCCTGCGTCTGTGGGTTCCTACAGCATCGATTGGTCTGCCGCGGTCCTGACCCTTCCATTGGTGGAGCGCACCTGCGACGACTTGTTCCGTGCGCCGATGCAGACCTACGGTGAAGATGGCGGTCGGGCCTGCTGATCAGAACGCGTCGAGGATCGATGCAAACACGGCCTTTGCGGGCCCTTCTGACCGCTCGACAAGCCTGCGCACGATCAATTCGGGCGTGCTTCGAGCGAGATGGTTCCTGCGAGGTGTCCGGTCCACGATGAGTTCCAGATGTTCGTCCAAGCCACGAGCCTCGATGCCATCAATGCGGAGGTCATCGCGGCCAGTGGCCTCGATGATGGCCGGGGCCAAGTGGGTGACGAGGACCATGGAGGTGTCCGGATGGGCCTCGGCCGCGAGCAGCATCCCTGCGATGATCCGTGCTCCTGCGCCCGGTTCGGTGATGGCCTCCAATTCGTCGGCAAGGATGAGCTTGGACGTGGGATCGCTGACGACCTCCGCGAGGTCCACGAGCGTCTGCTCAAGCGCGCCTGCGGACTGGGTCCCGCCCGCTTTGGCCAACACCTGCAGGTGCTTGACCCGGCCGACGCGGGCTTCTGTTGCCGGTACGGGCAGGCCCATGTGGGCAAGGATGCAGGTGAAGCCGAGCAGTTCGAGCAGGGTGGTCTTGCCACCGCTGTTGGCACCGGTCAGCAAGGCCACGGTTTGTCGGTCGCCTTCCTCGGCGGAACGGCCGACGCCGTAGGTCACGGGGTCCGGCTCGATGCCGAGCAGGGGGTGACGTCCCTCCACGACGACCAGGCCGTGTTCAACCATCGTCGGGCGCACGCAGCGGTGCGTTTCAGACCAGCGGGCGACCGCAAGCCATTGGTCGAGTTCGACCATGGCCTCAATGGCTTCACCGCAGACCTCGCGCAGGGGCGCAAGCGCCGTGGAAAGACGTGTCAGTTCTGCGGCTTCGTCCGCGGCGATGCGGCGCTCGAGGTCCTCGACCAAGAGATCGACCTCCTTGCGGTCGACCTTGAGCGGCCAGCCGTCGATGAACAGCCGCTGCGGCATGCGCAAGCTGGTGCCGTGGAGGAACTCCGACAGCGCGGTATTGGCTTCCTCAATGGCTTCCTCGATGGCCTCGGTGGTGGCCGCGCGCAGGCGCCGCTGGAGGCCAGCGCCGTTGGCCAGCGCGTCGAGCATGTCCGCACCGGTCAACGCGAGTTGTGCTTCAGCCATCGCTTCCTCGACGCGTTCACGCACCTGAGTTTCGAGGCCCTTGATCGTCGGCCACAGGCGGTCGGCCACGTCATGCAGCAGGTCAGGGTTGCCGTCGTCGCTGACGTCATGGAGCAGCGCCTCGAGTTCGCCAAGGTCGGCAACCATCGGTGCGAGGCGGTTCAGCACAGGTTGGGCACCCTTGACGGCGCTAAGGGTCGGCCAGCGCTGCACGAGGTCCGCGACCAAGCCAAGCAAGGTGCTGTTTGTGCGGAACCATGCCAAGGTCGCCTCGGGCAGCGCCATGGCGTCGACGGCGTCCTCGGGCAAGACCAGCCAGCCGTCGGGAGCGTCGAGCGGTGCGCCTTCGCCGATCCAACTGACTTGCTTGAACACGCGATAATCGCGCCATGTTTCGTCTGGGCCGGGCGTCAGGACGCGGCATTGTTTCGCGAGTTCGGGCCGGTCTTGCCGGGTCACGACCACGCGATCGTGCCGCCCGGTCGGGCTTCGGGGACGGGAGAGTCCCTTCCACGCTTCAGCGAGGTCGGCCACAGCGCCAGACGCGACCAAGGCGCGGGCGGCGTCAACGAGGGCCCAGCGGGATTCCGGGTCCTGAATCGGCGTGAGCAAGGCCAAGCGTTCACGCGAAGCCGCGCAAGCGGCATGTTGGCGCATGTCTTCGATGAGTTGCGCATGCAACTTCTCGGCCTCGCGGGTGGCAAGGAAGCCACCGTCGTCGCCGCTGGCGGCGCGTGCGAGCGCCAAAGCGCGCTTTGGTGAAACGCCGTTGACCGCAGCGATTCGTGAGATGTCACCGGACTTCAGCGCGGCCATCGCGGCATCCTCGCCGTCGAAGTGATCGCGGAGCTTGTCCGCCAATTTTTGACCGAGACCAGGGACCCGTTCAAGCGCCATCATGGACGAAAATCCACGTCAACGGTTCTTGAGGTTGCCCTTCCTGAGCAGCATGGTGACGGACTTCGTCTCATGATGAAGGACGCCCACCTCGACGAACTCGAAGCGCTCATGGAAGCGCATTGAGCCGGGGTTCGGAGGATTCAGGTTCACTTCTGCGGCGATTGGAACGTGGTGTTCGTTTGAGCACGACACGACCGCGTGGTACAAGGCAGCGCCAACGCCTTGGTTCCTTGATTCGGTGGCGACGGCCACACGGTCGACGTAGATGAATTCCTGATACCTTGCGTTGAACCACGCGTAGTTCAGGCTTCCATAGTCGGCCTGAGGCAAGAGGCAGATCACGAATCCCAGCAGGACGTCGTCAGAAAAGGCTCCGCGGGCGAAGGAGGACACGTTGAGGAGGTGACCCATCTCGTCTTCGGACACCTTGCCCGTGCCGGGCAAACCCTGTTCGTTGATCGACCACATGTCGTGCAGATGTTCACGCGTCAAGGGACGAATCTGCATGGCAGCGTGTGGATGGCCTGGGACTTGAATGGAACCCTTTGGGATGAATCAAGCAGCGAGGGTCTGGTTCCAGACTTCGCTCATCTCGTCCATGTTGGTCCACAAGCCCTTGCGGTCAAATTCGATGTTCCCTTCTGCATCGATGTAGAACACATGGGGAATGCCCACCACGCCCAACTCCTCGGACATGTTGGGCCCGTGGATGAACGGTCGGGCGAGTTCTCGCTCAAATGCGGCCTCCATGTCCTCGTTCCAGGCCACCATGTCGCTGTGCTCTTCGCGCGGATCTTTGTTGAACACCAGCAAGCGGTCGGCAGGGATCACCTGATCGACGGCATCCAAGGTCGGATGGCAGTGGCCGCACCATGATGCGGAGATGTAGGCCACCCATGCCTCGCCTTCCATCGCGGATTTGCTGACCGGCGTACTCGTGAGGCCGTCTTCC
>DUHJ01000082.1:0-724 GCA_013330925.1 Candidatus Poseidoniaceae archaeon
TCCCCGCACTGGCAGACCTACGTCGGCACCCACGTGCTCGGTTTGCCACGGTTCGAAGGCTTCTCCGTTGACCCGGTCTTTCCCAACCTGTTCCGCTACACCTACGACCTCACCGTCGACCTTGACCTCGCGGAAGGCATCCACGCGGAAGCCTTGGCCGCAGGCCTCGACGCGCACATGATGCGGAACCCGGACTTCCGGGTGGACTACGGGACCATCACCACCGCTCACCTGACCGACCCCAACTGGTCCAAGCCGCTGGTGGTCATCTCGAGCAACCGCAGCCGCTCCTACTACTCCGTGGAAGTCATGCAGGAAATGATGGCAGAACTCGGCCGTGCGACCAAGAAGGCCATCGAGGCGAGCGGAAAGCGTGCTGTCGTCCTCGCCAGCAACTCCCTCTCTCACCGCCACTTCACCACGGAACCCGAGGTGCCCGAGGACATGAGCCACGAGCACATCACCAGCCACGCCATGCACCTGTGGGACATGCGGATGATCGACCACATGGTCAACGGACGCGCCAAGCAATTGCTCGACGAGATGCCAGAGTTCACCGAACAAGCCATCGCAGAAACGGACGGGGGCGCGCTGACGTGGCTGCTCCATGCCCTGGACCTGCCTGAATACAAGGCCACGCTTCACGGATACGGCACCGTCATCGGCACCGGCAACGCGATCGTGGAATGGCCGGCTTGGCGCCACATGGAGGGCACGGCATGAG
>DUHJ01000082.1:1044-2775 GCA_013330925.1 Candidatus Poseidoniaceae archaeon
GGAGGGCACGGCATGAGCGTCGTTGCGTCCTTCGTCGTGCCCGTGCACCCGCACCCGCTCCTCGTGCCCGAGGCCAACGAGGGCTACGGCCGCTTGCGTGCCGCCTTTGAGGAGGCCGCAGCCCGAATCGAAGCCAGCGGCGCTGACCTTCTCGTGGTGTATTCGACGACCTGGCCAAGCATCATTGGCCACCAGATCCAAGCCGACCCAAATCCGGTGTGGAACCTCGTGGACCACGATTTCCACGACCTCGGAACGATGCACTACGACTTCGACATCGATGCGGACTTCGCGCACGCCTGGCGCGACGCGGCCGAACGCCGCAACCTGACCGCACGGACGGTGAACTACCACGGATTCCCAATTGACGTCGGCTCGGTGGTGTCCTTGTCCTTGCTGAACCCGGGAAACCGAATCCCAGCCGTGATCGTCTCCTCAAACGTCTACGCCAACCGTGCCGAGACCACCGTCTTGGCAAAATCATGCCTCGACGCGGCCAAAGCCGCCGGGAAAAAGGTGGCCGTCGTGGCCGCCATGTCCCTTTCCAACCGAATGTTCACGCGCCGAATCGAACCCGAGGACGACCGTATCCACTCGCTGAAGGACGACGAATGGAACAGAAAGATCCTCCAATTTCTTGGCGACGGTCGCCTCGAAGACGTCGGGCAACTCTCCCGGACCATCCACCACCAAATTCGCGTCCAAAAGGTGGTGGCCTTCAAGCCGATGTGGTTCCTTTCCGCCATGAACGGCCACCGAAACGACCTGACCGGTGAGGTGCTGGCCTACGAGGCCCTCCACGGCGCCGGTGGCGCCGTCGTTCACCTCGACCCGACCTCCAACGGACAGGGCGACAAGGAATACGACGAGGAAGACGTCGAGGTCTTCGGTGGCGATCGCAACGTCCTGGACACCGAAACCGACGCCTCGGACGCCGAACCGCCCTCCGGTCCCGCCCAAGCCGCAACCGGTGGACCTGCGTTGTGGGACCCCGTTGAGGGAGAGGATGCGGTCAACACCGACACCGCACCAAAGCCGGTCGGCGCCTACCCCCATGCCCGTCGCGTGGGTGACATGCTCTACTTGTCCGGTGTCGGACCACGCCAACCGGGCACCAACGCCATCCCTGGCGGCCCGATTCATGACGCGGAAGGTCGACCGTTGAACTACGACATCAAGGCCCAAACCCAAGCGGTGGTCAACAACGTCGAACGGGTGCTGAAAGAAGCCGGTGGTTCCCTTGAAAACGTCGTCGACGTGACCAGTTTCTTGGTCGACATGGACCGTGATTTTGCAGGCTACAACGAGGTCTGGGCTGAGACCCTTGGCAAGGTCGGTCCAACACGAACGACGCTGGCCATCCGTTCCCTCCCAACACCCATTGCGGTGGAAATGAAGGTCGTCGCGCACCTTCCGAAATGACCGGATTCCGACAAAGGTTCTCCATAATGGGACGAGAGTTCAAGCACACCCTCCGGTTCGCCCACCCCACTAGCCTTGCGCTTGTCGGAATCCGGGGATTATCATGAGGGGTGAAAAAACCGTAGAGCTTGCGCGTACAATCGGCCTGAAGACCTTGGTCATCCTTTCCTTGTCCTCGATGCTGGGGTCAGGGCTGTTCCTGCTCCCTGCATTTGCGCAGGAATACGCAGGACCTGGCATGTGGTTTGCCTTCCTCCTCTCAGGCAGCATCGTCATCGCAAGCGCCTATTCAAAGGCGCAGCCAGCCAG
>DUHJ01000204.1 GCA_013330925.1 Candidatus Poseidoniaceae archaeon
TGCTGAGCACGGCCGTGCGGGAAACCCGCGACCTCCACGTCGAAGAGAACCACCTTCATGAAGACGTTCGACGAATGACAGAAGAAATGGAAGAACACTCCCTCTACGGATGGGCTGCCCTGTTCGTCGTGTGGGTCATCGTCGTGCTTCTGAACGCCTGGAGCGGGGCTCACTTTGCATCGGACCGTTTCGCAGACCGTTGGGGTACGTTGACCCTCCACGTCGCCTCGGCACCCCTCGTGCTCAGTGGCCTGCTGCTCGTGGCATGGTTCCCTCAACGCATGCTTGGACAAGATGCCAAGGTGAGAACGCGTGCGGCTCACCTCGCAGAACTTGACGCGGCACAAGATGCAGAGACCATCGAAGGTGACCTTTCTTGCCCTTCATGCGGCACGCTCAGCGAAGACTTGGAACGTCGTGATGGAAGGGTCTTCGTACGATGCATGAGCGCCGATTGCGAAGGTTGGGGAGAACTGGACGGCACCTGCGACGCCTGCTCCACCCCGACACCCAGCCGACTCACCTGCGTCGCGTGTGGGCTCAACACCACGGTCATTGATTACCTCGTAAGCAAGGAAGCATGGTGAATTCAATGCTGCATCGACGCGAAGACTTCCCCATGCTGAGGGACGAAGCAGCCCCTGCATACCTCGACAACGCTTGTGTGACCCTCAAACCCGATGCTGTCATCGATGCCGTCAACGAATACTACACCATGCGCCCCGCATGCGGTGGTCGTTCAGTCCATCGATTGGGCACCTCGGTATCGCGAACAATCGCGACCACTCGACGCCTCATGGCCGAGCACATCGGCGCCCAAGACACGCGTGAAGTTGCGTTCATGAAAAACGCAACACACGCCTTGAACCAAGTGGCTCAGGGTCTAAGCTGGAACAAAGGCGACGTGGTGTTGACCTCCGACAAAGAACACAACTCCAACCTTGTCCCTTGGCTTGAGCTCGAACGCACCCATGGCGTGGATCATCGCGTCCTCCCTTCGACTGAGGAGAACACCTTCGATCTGGAAGGGTTCGAATCGACCTGTTCAGAACTCGGTGATCGCTTCAAAATGATCTCCGTCGGTCACGTCAGTAACCTCGATGGCGTGACCGCGCCCGTCGAAGAAATCGCAAAGATTGCCCATGACCACGGTGCCTTGGTGTGCGTGGATGGCGCACAATCCGCCCCGCACATGCCCATCGACGTGACCGCCCTCGGTGCCGACTTCTACGCATGCTCGATTCACAAGATGATGGGGCCCTCCGGAATGGGGAGCCTGTGGGGGCGATTGGACCTCCTCGAATCGATGCATCCCTTGCTCACCGGCGGCCACACCGTGGCCACCACGACCTACGAAGGTGTCCAGTGGGCTCCGCCCCCCGCCCGATTTGAAGCCGGACTCGGCCACTATGCAGGCATCGTCGGCACAGAGGCAGCCCTCACATACCTCGCCGACCTGAACCTCCACGACGTCCACGAGCATGAAGTGAACATCAATCGCATCATGAGCGAAGGCATCCGGGACCTTGACGGAGTGAGCATCATCGGCCCAGAAGACCCGAGCAAGCGCGGAGGGATCTGTTCCATCTTGCTCGATGAGCACATTCCATCCCACGACATGGCCATCTTGCTCGACGAGGCCGCTGGCGTCATGGTTCGCTCAGGCCGTCATTGCGTTCATTCGTGGTTTGAAGACAGGAAGGTTCCGGGAGATTCACTCCGTGCAAGCGCTTACTTCTACACCTCCGAGGAGGATGCACGACGCTTTGTGGACGTGTTCTCTGAAGCGGTCCATGCCTTCAACGCAGCCTGAGGAAGCATCATGGAAGCTGTCCCTGAGTTCCCACCGGCTCCGGTGATGCCACCAGAGCCACAGCCGCCAGGCATGGGCATGACGGCCCTCTTTGTCGCCCTTGGCGTGGTCGTTGCGGGAATCTTTGGCGTCCTGCTGCTCCTTCCTGAAGGAAATCCATTGATCCAACCCACGCGGTTGGCCTTAGATGCTGAAGCAGACGCGCTCGACCTTGTGGCTGCTGATGCCACCTACACCGGTGCAGGCGTGGCCGTGTGCATGGTCGATTCTGGCATTGACTTGGAACACAGGGACATGGACCACCTGACCCTCGCCGGTTGGCGCGACCTGGTGGACAACGGCACCACTCCGTACGACGACCACGGCCATGGAACCTCGATGGCGGGATTGCTGGTGGCCGATGGCGGCCTCGACGGCATGGCACCTGACGTCACGCTTTACGTCGCGAAAGCGCTGAGTTCAACCGGTGAGGGAGACGACCAGGACCTCTCGGACGCCATCGATTGGTGCGTGGAGCAAGGAAGCCACATCATTTCGCTCTCCCTCGGTGGCGCGCCCGGCGCCCTCTCCTTCCTCCCCGGCGGCGGGCGAGCAAGCGAGGCAGCGGTGGAGCGGGCCTTGGCGCAGGGCATCTTCGTGGTTGCCGCAGCGGGCAACGACGGAGGCAGCAACGACGACGGCGACGTCGCAAGCCCGGGGTCTGTGGAACTCGCGATCTCTGTCGGCGGGGTCCAGATGGACGGAGCCCATTGGAGTGGCTCCTCGGTGGGGGACAACGACGGAAGGTTCCTTCCGCTGCCAATCCTGCTCCCCCGGCAGGACCCGGACAAGAAGCCCGAACTGATGGCGCCCGGGGCCGGTGTCGCGGTGGTCAACGCCGAGAGCAACACGTGGAGCTTGGTCAACGGGACGAGCGCGGCAACCGTCTTCGTGACCGGTGCGCTTGCCCATCTCCTGGAAGCACGTCCTGACCTGCGCAGCGGTGACGTCAACAACAGCGCGGAACAAACCATCGAGGACGTCAAAGCACGCTTGATGGACACCGCACGCCCGCAACCCGGACAAGACGGCCACGACGACGCCTACGGATACGGCATCGTGCAAGTTGACCGGCTCCTCGAAGCCTTTGCATGAGGCTCACGTGAGCTTTCGAACAGCGACGATCGTCCCCCCGTGCACGGGCACGAAGGCCAAATCGTGATGCTCTGAACACCCTTGAACGAACGAGATCCAAGCGTTGAATCCTGCGATCATCCCCGCTCCTTCTTCGGTGCTGTCGTCGATGTTTTCACCTGGTACTGGAGGCTCAAGAAGTAGCAAAACGCCTCCCTTGCGGAGCAAGTCCATGCATGACGTTGCACGTTCGCCAAGCGCGTCAAGGCCGGTACGGAGGAGCACGAGGTCCAACCCGTCCATCAACGTTGGAGGACGCTCTTCGCTGGCCAAATGGGCCAGACGCCAGGCTCGGGTTTGAGGGGCATGTTCCTCCACGTGGCCGACCACCACCCGGGCAACCTCGTCCATCGCATAGCGCTTGATGACTCGATCAAGGATCACCGCAAATCGATTCCCTTGTTCCATGATGTCCACCTGCACCGGCGAAGTCACCTCCTCCCTGCTCCATGCGTCCATCAACCAAGCCGTGGTGTGGCCGATTCCGGCGCCGACTTCGGCGACCCTCTTTGGCTGAAGCGTGACGGCGATGTCACGGAGGCGGCGGAGCAAGGAAACCGTCAGCACATCAAGGCCCATGTGCCCCATTTGCACACCGATGTTTTCTGCGATTTCTGGTTCCTCACGACCAAGGTCAGGCCGGGCGGACAACGCGGCTCGAAACG
>DUHJ01000092.1 GCA_013330925.1 Candidatus Poseidoniaceae archaeon
TACCCATCCAACAGGTTTGACCCTGTTTATTGGGCTTTGCGTGGGTCGGTTTGCTCGCTACCCTTGCGACTGGCCTTCCCTCAACGAAACAGTGTGAACCGGATTCGTTGCGGATGAAATCCGCAGGTCTGAGCGGTGGTGATCACGAACGCTTCGGTCCGCGACGACGACGTCCGCCACCGCCCTCGGCTTCTTCCCGCTTGGCACGCTCTTCACGGGACGAGCGCTGGCCGCCACCGCCACCGCGCTTTCCACCGCCCTGCTTGGCGATGTCTGCGCGAATCTTGCGACCGTCGACTTCCGTGCCGTTGATGGCTTCAACCACCTTAGCGGCATCGGCATCTTCTGCGATGAAGACGAAACCGAAGCCCTTGGAGCGACCGTTGTCCATGACGAGGTCTGCGCCCACGACGTTCGCGTGCTCTGCGACGAGGGACTTGAGCGCATCCACGCCGGTGTCGAAGGAAAGGTTCCCCACGTACAACTTGGTGCCCTTGGGTTGTGGCTTCCGTTCCCCGCGCTCGCGCTTCTGATCGGCATCGCGGACGCCGATGCGTCGGCCGTTGATTCGCTTCCCGTCGAGGGCAGCGATGGCGGCATCGGCGTGCGCTTTGTCGCCATAGGTCACGAAGCCGAATCCGCGAGAGGTCCCAGAATCGTCGGTCATCACGACGCAATCGGTCATGTCCCCGTGCGCGGAGAAGAGTTCGCGGAGCTTGTCGGTGTCCACGCCACGGTCCAGGCCGCCAATGAAGAGGCGGCATCCGGGCGCGCTGCGCTGACGGCGTTGTCCACCGCCACCGCCACCGGTGTCGAAGCGGGGGTATTCGCGAGGACGTCCGTCTTCACGGACGTCTTCTGCGAGGAAACTGGCGCGAGCGGCCGGGCCCTTGGAGAAGTGTGCTTCCGTGGCGCCGGTCCAACGCTTGCCTGCGCCGTTCAGCGACGCATGGCCATCGCCCATACCGTATCCATCACCAAGGGCGCGGAAGGTGCGCTCGTCGCACGTCGGACAATGCATGTTCCAGTCGCCCTCCTTGTCGGGAACCATCGTGGATCCACAGTGGTGGCAGAGGGCATGAAGCACGCCGGATGCAGGGTCGTTGCGCATGTCGACGCGGAGCACAGGAGAGGCGGCCGTGACCACGGCTCGGCAAACGTCGCGTCGGCGGAGGGCGTCGCTGACCTGATGGAGGTAGCGGTCGACGATGTCCGTGACACGGAGTTGCGCACGAAGTTGGTTGGCGACCGGGGGCAGGTTTTGGCCCTCAACGCTGGTGATCACCAATTCGGCGTTCTTTTCGTTGACCTTGTCCACGATGCCAATGACCACGTCACCGACCTTGATGTCGAGCACGTGGTTGAGGGCCTCGACGCTGACGGCTCCGTCCACCGTATGGACGTGCCCGAGCACGGTGGCGATCAGTTCGTCCCCGTGCACGGCAGTGCCCGGTCCAGCGGTTTGGTCAGGATGGTTCCCGACCTTGGTGCCGGGCGTGACGAGGCTCGTCGTCATGAAATCACGTCGTGCGTCACCGAGGTGGCGCGTCGGGGCCTCACGGACCCTCCTTTTCAATGCGTTCCTCTGAAGACGAACGGGTGAATCGGCGGCAAAGCACCTCCGTGAGGCGTCGTCCACTGCGCTGATGACCGTGCACCAAGGGCAGGCGAAACGATGCACGAAGCACGTCTTCTGAACGCCAACCGTGGCTTGCAGCCATGGCTTCCACGTGCCCTGCATCGGCGTGATGCATGAGGTGAATCACCTCCGCATCGCTGGTGAACATGGCTTCGAGAACAGGACGGTCTGCGCCGGTGCTTTGGACCCCCCAAGGCGGATTGCTGACCAGAACAGATTCCTTCACTGGGCCAAGGTCTTCCGCGTTTACGACGACCTTGACGACCACCTCGGCCTGAGCCTCGATCTGTGCAGCGTTTCGTACGGCGACCTCCGCCACGCTGGCGTCGGCTTCGATGAGGCGAACCGCAGCGGCGCCCAAGAGATGGGCTCCCAAGCCAAGGACGCCGTTTCCGGCCCCGACGTCCACGACCTGACGGCCCTCAAGGTCACCGTAGGAGGCGGCCGCTGCCATCCAACGCGCGGCAAGGTCACCTTCCGTGGCGTACTGCTCCAAATCGGCACGCTGCATCGGATGAGGTTCCAACGACGAGAGGGCCATTGCGAGATGCCGAAGGCGCACGGTGTTCACCAGCGTGGTGGTTGGCCCTGGCCGTACCCTTGCTGAGCCTGAAGTTGTTGCATGACCATGCGGATTTGTTCGGCCTCAGCGCGGAGCCGCGCCACCAATTGTTCACCCGGTTGTTGGGTTCCACAAAAGCGGCAGAACCGAATGTTGTCAGGATGCTGCTGTCCGCAGTTGATGCAGAAGCCCATGGTTGTTCGTGGGCGTGACGGGCTTCAACCTTGCTGCCCGGTCATTTCCACGAACAAGGCCCATGCGTTGAGTTCAGCGGCAACGGCACGTTCGTTGAGGTCTTCCCAGCGTGGATCGTCCATCATGTCGCCAGGCTCAACGCCAGCGTCCAACATTTCCTGAACGAAGGCACGGAATTCGGCTTCGATCGGGGACATCTCCGGTTGGGGTGGTACCTCTGGAACAGGCGGTGCAGGGACTTCCTTGGAGGCCGGCACATCTGGGACGTCCGCTTGTGCATCGGCAGGTAATGGGGGCGCGACCGGCGGCGAATCAAGGTCAACGGGCAAAGCCACGGCCTCGGATTCGGCCGACACCATGTCCTCCATGGCTTCGTCCACGCGTCTGCTGACGTTTTCCAGCAGTGTTTCAGGACGGTCGGGTTGCTCGACGTCAGGAAGCGGAACAGGGTCGGCCTTCGCTTCCTCCGTGGCGGGAGCGTCAACCTGTGGAACATCGGAAGCCGCGGGATGGGGTGGTTCATCAACAGGCGCGGGCGCGTCCACCTGAGGCGTGGGAGCAGGACGCTCCAACCGTCCAACACCAAGCACTTCCGCTTGTTGCCGGGCATGTTCTGCGGCCTGCCGCGCGGGCAAACTGACGTAGCATTTCCCGGCCAACGAAGCCACGGAAAACGGGAGGTGGTACCGTTCGATGGCGGGCAGGTCCGGATGACGGAACAACAGCACGCGCTCGGTCTCAAAGCGCCGTTGGTTCGGCAATCCGACCGAGAAAGGAACCGGGTGAACCTCGACGGTGCTGCGCAACCAATCTTCCCTCGTGACCAAATGTTGCAACCATGCACCGAGGTCAGAGGAGGCAAGATCGACGAACAGGAACGAAGCGAGGCGAGGGTCAAGACCCTGGTCTTCCAACAGGGGAGCCTCAGCCCGCGGCCGATGGAAGATGGAGATGACGGGTTGACCGTGTTCGACCAAATCGCCGTGCATTTGGTACAATTTCCGTTCCTTTCGAGGCATCATCATCAGGACGCGGGTCCGGCTGGCTGCGGGGTCCCAAATGGCACCCCAGCGTGAAGCGGCCTCACCGAGAAGTTGCCCGATGGTCGCGTCTGGAATCATTGCCGTGACGCCCATGCCTTCACCCAGAAGGTGAACATGCCTTGGGGTTTGAAGGGGTTCCGACGGTCAGGGCCACAAAGTTGAGGCCAATTCAGCGAGAAGAACAACGCCGCCGGCCGCACCACGGACGGTGTTGTGGGACAAGGCACGCAAACGGACGCGCGTGGGGCGTTCCATCTGCACGTCGCCGACGACCACGGCCATGCCTGCCTGCAGGTCGGTGGAGGGATCGACGGACGTTGGGAAGGAAAGGCCGTCAGCCCAGAGGTGCAGGCGACGTTCGACGGAACCGTCGATGCGCATCATCGGCGCGTGAGGTGCAGAAGGCAAACCTGCTGCGTCAGCATGCGTCGTGAAGGCGTCGAGCGCACCCTCGACCTCACGCAAGGTGGTGGGCTGCGCCAAGTCAAACACGACGTCCACCACGTGACCTTCCGTCTCATCAACGCGTTGGCACCGCATGCGGGCGTCCACCGTGGCCGGTTCGACGACCCCGGCGTTGAGTTGCCCTGTGACCCAAGCCAATTCGGCCATCGTTTTCTCCGCCTCTCCGGGAATGTCCGGCACCAGCGGGACCTCGCCACGGAGCAACGGATAACCGGCACCGGAACGTGCCTGCTCGCTGATGGCGTGGTAGGAAGATACCCCGAAGGCACGGTGAAGGGCGAGGTAGGGCATCAACAGGGGAATCAGGGTGCAGTTTGTGGCGCATGCGTGCAAGACCTCGTTCGGGGGCCTTGCTGCCAAATGCTGTGGGTTGACGTCGGCGACGACGAGGGGCACGTCAGTTCGACGGCGATGGGCGCTTGCGTTGGAGCAGACACGGATCCCCCCGTCCACGAGGCGCGACTCCAGTTCAAAGGCCACGCTTGCGGGAACGGCCGAGAAGGCCCAGGTGATGCCGAGATCACGCAAGGTCTCGATGAGGGCCGGATCTTGGACGTCGAGCACCGGAGGGAGGTGGAGAGATGGCGCTTCACCCTCAAGGCCCCACAGCAGTGTTTCAGGGCTCGAACCGGCGGTTCTGGACGACCCTGCGAGCGCGCGAAGATCGAACATCGGATGGTTCGCCAGGCGTTGTTGAAGCCGTTGGCCCACCAAGCCCGACGCCCCCAACACCACCGCTCCGCGCATCTCCACTCCTTCCCGTGTGTTCTGCCGTGGTGCATCAAAGATGTGTTTTTCTGGCCGCCACCACGCGTCGGACCAGAAGTTTGCGAAGGATGCGAACGCCGTCGAGGATGGACGTCAGCTTTGCCTGCCCCTTGCGAGCGCGGTAAGGAATGCGAACCCACGTCGGAGGGTGACCCATCCCCGCCAATGAGGCGAAGAGTTCGGCCTCAAGTTCGAAGCCGAGGCTGTTCAGGCGCAAGCCCTCAACGACGTCACGACGGATCACCCAACAGCCCGAACACACGTCCGCTGCATCCGTACGATGCACCACGGAAGCGACAGCACTGAGGAAGCGGTTTCCGAGGAAATTCAACCTGCTCATCGAACCCGGTTCCAATGGCCCACGTAGGCGGTCACCGACCAACACCGGGTGACGGTCGACCTTGGGCATCATCTCGACCAAGGCCTCGACGGGGTAGGTTCCGTCCGCGTCAATCATCGCCAAGGCATGCCATGAACCGGCGAGAAAAACGTCGATGGCCGTTCGGATGGCCGCGCCTTTGCCTCGGCCGTGTTGCTGCACCACGTGAACGCCTGCACCTTCGGCCAAGGCGACGGTCGCGTCTTCGCTGCGCCCGTCGACGACCAAGACATCGAAGGTTTCGTGCTGCTGCAATGCGTCAGCGAGGACCTCTTGCACACCGGCCTCCTCGTTGAGGGTCGGCAACACGAGCAGGGCCCGCATGAGCCTCGCTGACCGGCATTGATGTTCATGCTTTGGCCGACGCAGGGTGGAAGGTAAGGGCCTGCACGCGCAGACCGTCAACGCTGAGCAAGCGATCGCTGCGACCCGAAGCCCCGGCAGGATCCACCCAACGTTGCCGTGCGTCGTCCAACGTGACGGTCAGCTCCTCCGACGCTTGCCCTTCCCCGCAGAGCCGGTCGTGTCCAGCAGGTCCAGCAAGTTCCGCAACCCATGAACCCACACGAACTTCACCGGATTCAATGGCGCCAAGGCGCTCCACATGCAGGCACATGACGAGCGTGTCCGGAAGATCGGTCGGTGGTTCCACGGCCAAGGTCACGCGTGCTGGAGCATCGATCACAGGCCTGTCCGCACCAAGTCCGTGGGGATCGTTCCACCGCTGACCCACCCAAGGGTCCGGTCGCATGCTGCAGTCGGTCTGCTCACACGAGGCCGCAACGACCGTGGTCACACCGAGGAACGTGGACATGGGCTCTGCTCGAACCTGCCACGACCGGCTGCCAGATACCTCGTGAACCAGCTCCCACCATGGGGAACGTTCCAACACCCAACCG
>DUHJ01000029.1 GCA_013330925.1 Candidatus Poseidoniaceae archaeon
GCTCACTGGTCCTCTCGCTCCGCGACGCGTTGGGAGGCGGCGCATGGGTGGACGTGTTCAACGCCACCGTGAACGGCTCCTTCAGCCTCCAACACACCTTGAACGCCAGCCTCGTTCCAATCGCGGCCGGTGAGGTCGAACCCCGCCTCCGGTTCTTCCCCGAGGTGTTGCCGACCACGGACATCGAGAACCTCTCCGACAACGCGCCCTACCGGTTGCGTGGCATCTACAACTACACCATGCTCTCCGAATCGCAACTTCGCGGTGAAGCGACCAACACCCAGTTCGAAGTCGTGGATCACCTTGGAAATGGCGTCGGCATCGTGATGCTGGGCACCTATGACGTGCTGTTCAACGGATCTCAAGTCACTAGCGTCGTCGATCCGCTGTCCAACCAAATCAGCCCCACGTGGAACCTCAATGCCACCCTGCGTGCAGGAGATTACCCGCTGGCCATCGTGTTCAGCGGGTCGGACGATTACGTTCCGAGCACGTGGAACAGCAGCCTACGCGTGATGGCAGAGATCAGCTGGAACTTCACGGTGGCCGACGATTGGGTCCACATTGGCAACAGCACGCGCTTCTTCGGCAACCTTTCCGACGGGTTCTATGGCGATCGGGTGCTCAACAACGGCAGTGCGCTGTCCATCTTGATGGGCACCGAAGAGGGGCCTGTGGATTTGGCCATTGGAACCCTGAACACCACCACCGGTGAATTTTCGTTCAACGTGACCGCTCCCACGACCTTCCCCGGAGGGGTGTATGAAGTGCAATTGCTGGCCGATTTCTTGGCCTTTGCACCCGAAGGAGGGCCGTACTTCCAATTCGTTGACCCGAACGGTCCACAAGGGCCTCCAAGCGGGATTTCGCTGAATTGGGGCATTGAATCCGAGGTCATCGTGACCCCCGAACTCGAAGGCATCGAGTTGCTCATCGGGGACACCATCGACCTCAGGGCGCACATTACCGACATCACCGACGGTTCGGACATCGAGGATGCCACGGTCGAGTGGTTCCTGGATTGGAACGGAGCTAACACCTCGCTGGGCACCGTTCAGACCCTCGCCGACGGCAACGCGTCCCTGCAGTGGACCGCCACCGGCCTCGGTCCGGGGTATTACGACATCGGGGTCGTCGTCGCCGACGACGTCACCGACCCGATCGCCGTTGGCAACCGCCGGCATCTTGGCAACCTGAGCATCGTCAACCTGACGGTTCAGGCCGAATCCGTGGTCGTCATCGACGTGGCTCCGACCGTGGTGGAGGCGGACAGCACCTTCAACGTCCTTGGACGCGTGCTTGACGCTGACGACAACACCCGGCCCATCAACGGCTTCTTGCGCCTTGAGGCGTACTGGGACGACGAGCCTGATGAACTCCTGATCACCGGAGCGCAAACGGCCACCAACGGCAGTTTCAACCTCTCCTTGACCAGCGACGTGCTCAGGGACGGGACCACGCGCGGCAACCGTACCCTGCTCGTTCAGGTCATCGAAGATTCCTCACCCTTCTACCTCCCCTCCAACACCACCACCGGCATGCTCGTCAAGGGCGTGACCGACTTCGAGCAACTTCAGCCCCGCAATGCCCTCATCATCAACCGGGGCCGGAGCGTCGACCTGAGCGCCCAACTTGTGGAAGCCAGCGACATGTTCACACCCTTGGGCGGTGAAACGGTGGCCATCAAGGTCCACGAAACGTGGTTCACGGAAGTCCAGACCGACCCCGAAGGCTTTGCCAATGCTTCCTTCCTGTTCGATTTGAACCACCCCTTGGGCATCATCACGGTCGAATTCCACTACAACGGAAGTTTCGACCTCGTCGACGACAGGGCGAACTTGAGCACCGTCACGGTCCGTTCAACCACGGTGCTGCTGATCGACGCCATCACCGCGAACCCCACCTCGGGTTCAAGTTTCAACGTCACAGGGACGGTGGTTAGCGACAACGGCTCAGGGCTTGAGAACCGGGACGGCAGCGTCCTGCCGGCCAACGTGCTCTTCGCCATCGATGGACAGCCTGTTGGCTTCACGGTCGGCGGCGGCAGCGTCGGTGTCGGCGGTGCATGGACGGCCACCATCAGCCTTGGTCAGACCTTTGAGCGCGGCTCACACAACCTCAGCGCCACCTACGTGCCAAGCGTGAACTTCTACGTCGGCTCGAACGACACGGCGCCCTTCGACAGCCGAGGGACGACGAGCGTGTTCTTCCTCGACCCGGTCCTCGACGGACTCGGGGCGCCTTCGCTGAACGACCGCACCGAACGCGGCGACGACATGGACGTCCGCGTGATGGTCCAGGACAACACCGGAGCGCCGGTGGTGAACGCGGACGTCGTGATCACCCTCATCGGCTCGGACGGCCCGCTCGATGTCCCGGTGGTCATCACCGTGGTTACCGATGCCAGTGGCATGGCGCAGGACGTCATGACGCTCCCCGCCAACCTCACCGTCGGTGAGGCCTCCCTCAAGGCGGAATACGCCGGATTGCCGGGCACCACCGGTTTGGTCGGCAGCAACGCAACCACCCGCTTCGTCGTGCTCGCCTCGACGGAGATTGTCATCACGGAAGCACCGGTCAGCCTCGTCGCCGGCGACGCCTTTGACGTGCGTGGAACGTTGCTCGACGACCTCGGTTTGCCCCTGACCAAGGACGGTACGCCTTCGCTCGCCATCGTCCACCTCTTGGTGGACGGCGTGCCGGTCTCCAGCGTCGAAACCGATGCCAGCAACGGCAGTTTCCTCCTCTCGTACGTGTTGCCCGCTTCCACGGACCCTGGCCTTCACCAAGTCTCGGTGCAGTTCAAGGGTGGCCGAGATTGGGTTGACCCGATCGGCGTTGGCGACCCTGCCAACCCGGAGTACTACCTCCCAAGTCAGACCGACGTGGACTTCAACGTCAGCATGCCCAGCAAGATCCTGCTGACCAGCGG
>DUHJ01000020.1 GCA_013330925.1 Candidatus Poseidoniaceae archaeon
GTTGTGGCGGGTTCAACGTTCACGGACGTCATGCGGGAGTACCCGCCGTCCTTGAACAGCCTGAGCGAGAGAGGTCCATTGGCCGGGTGGTTCAAGTTGCCTGAACCACCTTCGATGTCCCGAACCCACATCCAGCGGTCACCGTGGTCCTGATCGCTTTGGCCGGCCCTGTAGAGGCCGACCCACGCGTCATGCCCAAGATGTTCCTTGTCGACGGCAAAGTGCACGGTCGCGCCCTCCGTTCCGGTCACCCGGAGCACGGTAGACGGGGAAACAGGAGGAGGCGTCTCGAGGCGGTGACGCGTGACGGCACGGGGTTGCTCGCTCGCAAATTCAGGATTCGCGAGCACCCGCATCAGCGCGATCAAGATCATGACGGTTGGGACGCCAGCGAAAGAGAACAGGCCGATGAAGGGGCCAATCTTCCACGCGTTGTCGGAGAACGCTTCCCATGGCAACAAGCCCCACAGGTGGGGAAAGGCCCACAGAAACAGGGTGGAGAAGATCAGGCTCCCGGGCAAAAGAAGGTGCAGAAAGAAGGCCACTTTGCCGTTCCATTCGGGCGTCGTGGTCCGGCCACGCATGGCGATCATTGGCACGGCAAGGAGGGTCGGGAGCATCGCGCACCACGTGAGCAGCACGGCCAACAACGACCAGAACGCTGAACCCTCGAATGGGCCGGGGTTGACGAATCCTTCCTGATAGAAGAAATCGAGCCGCCACACGAACCAAGCAAAAGCCGCCCATGGCGCTTGCAGGAACATCAGGAGGCCCACGCCTTGGCCCGCCTTCTGCGCCTTGACATGGCCGTCGTATTCCATGGCCATGATGACTCAATTCCGCATAGAATGGGCCCGTAATTGGAACCTTCGTTCATCGGAAGGCCCTTTGTTCGGGCGGCCCTCGCAGGTGCATGGTGGTCCGTTCCGTCGTCGTGCTCGGCACCGCCCAAGACGGTGGGTTGCCCCAAGCAGGGTGCTCCTGCCGCCAATGCTGCCTCGCCCAAGCGGACCCGCGCAGGCGCCGAACACCGGTGGCCTTGGGCGTGGAATTGGACGACGGTCGCAACCTGCTCATCGAGGCGACGAAGTCCCTTGCGCACCAATTGTGGGTGTGGGCCGATGCGCTGGGCGGAGACAAACCGGTGATGCCCGATCTCGTCGCCGTGACCCACCTCCACCTCGGTCACGTCGAAGGTTTGGGTCAATTCGGCACCGAGGTCATGGGCAGGCACGGCACACCGTTGATGGCCAGCCCGGCCGTGCACGAGGTGCTTCAACGCAGGGACATGGACGTCTTCAGGCCGCTCGGCCTCGATGCCGTGCCCGGCGTTCAATTCATTCAGGTGCCGCACCGCGACGAGCATGGCGACACCCATGCGGTCCTGTTGAGCGGCACCTCGCGCCGGTTGCTCTTCCTCCCTGACCACGACACCTGGGGCGGCACCTTGGCGGCGCACATCGCCAAGGACATCCGGAGTTGGTTGGATCATCTGAAGGTGGACGTCGCCCTCCTTGACGGGACCTTTTGGGACGGGGAGGAGTTGCCAGGGCGCGACATGTCGTTGATCCCTCATCCAACCATTTCCGAGAGCCTGAAGCGCCTCGGGGAGCGGGACGACGTGAACGATCCCGACATCGCATTCCTCCATCTGAACCACACCAATCCTTGCGCAGACCCGGAGTCCAACCAGGCCGCCAAAGTCACAGATTTGGGCTGGCGCATTGCCCGTGAAGGCGAGTTGCACCGGCTGTGATCAGGACCGCTCTGCAGCGAGTTCCTCTTCGATGACGTCCGCCAGATGGTGGTACTGTTCGATGGAGTTGTACAGGTAGGCGCTGATGCGGAAATACCGCCCTGCAGGTGACGGCCACGACCACACCGGAATGCGAATGCCACGCTCTGCAAGCCGGTAGTAGAGCGGATCGAGGAAGCCGCCTTCGGCTTCAACCGAGGTCTCAGGAATGCGCAAGGTGGCGATGCAGGACAGCATCTCCGGTGGGCAAGGAAGCTCGAGTCCAAGCCGTTCGCAAAGCATCGCTCGGGCTTCCAAGCAGAGCGCGTCGTTGCGGGCCATGATTGCGGGCCATCCGCCCTCCACCATGCCGCCGACATGTTCGACGGTGAAGGGCAAAGCACACCAAGCCGATGGGTCGCGCGTTCCCGTCCAATCGAACTCGTGCCGGAAGCGGGTGGTGTCGCCCAAGGGGAAGGTCATGCCGTGACTGATGGTCAGGGGGTGAATCTCGGCTTGCCGGTCTTTGCGCACGTGAAGCACGGCGCTTCCTTTGGGCGCTGAGAGCCACTTGTGCGCGTTCGTGGTCGTGTAAGAGGCGCCCAGGTCGTCGAGGGCCAACGGCACCATGCCAATGCCGTGGGCGGCGTCGAGCAGCACCGCAACGCCGCGGGATTCCAGGGCCTCGACGAGGGCTTCGAACGGCATCCTCAGTCCGGTCGGGCTGGTCACGGTGTCGATCATCGCCAGCACCGTGCGCTCGCTCACGCCGGCCATGATGCGCTCCATCACGACCTCTGGACCGGCGATCGGGAAGGGCACCTTCACCGTGACGACCGAGGCATTCCAGCGGTCGGCGACGTAATCGATGGCGTTCCTGCACGCTTGGTAGGCGTGATCGGGCACGAGGATCTCGTCACCTGGCTCAAATCGAAGCGAGCGCAGCACGGTGTTCACGCCAGAGGTCGCGTTCTCGATGAGGGCCAGGTCGTCCGCATCGCAGGACAACATCTCCGCCAGGGCCTCACGGGCCGCTTTCATCGCGGCATAGACCTCGCTTTCGAGGAAGCCCATCGGGTTGGCTTCGAGCTTGGCTTGCCACCGCCGTTGCTCTTCGATGACGGCGCGCGGCGTGGCGCCAAAGGAGCCGTGGTTCAGGTACGCAACGTTCGGGTCGAGGTCCCAGTGGCCGACGAGCGGGCTGGTGGAGTGGGCGACCATGCCCCGTGATGTCGACTTCGGGTTTCGTCCTTCCCTCAGTCGATGCGGAACGTGCATACCTTTGGTCGAGCGAAAAAGCGGTGCCGATGCTTCGCCACGGTGCGGTAGGCCACGTCGCGCAAGGGCTTGGGGACCAGCCACGCGAAGGGGAAGAGCCAGCGCCACCACCAGCGCATGTAGAGCAGGGTTCGAATCGCAGCGGCCGAGCGCGTGTGCACCACGCCCTTGCGCACGAGGTAGACCGTATCCAGCGCTTGAAGCGCCTCGGGAAAGGTCGCGATGAGGGCCTCGCCGTCGGCCGAGAGGATCGGCCGGTAGGCCAGGTCGACGTCCGAGCGCAGACGTCGGTCCACGAAGGTCGCCAAACGATGGCAGAGCCCACAATCGCCGTCGAGCAAGAGCACGTCGCGCGTGGTGCCCAGCTCGCTCATCGAACCACCTCGTTGCTCCAGGTGTGAACCTTGACGCCTTTGGAGACGTGCACGAGCGCAGGCGTCAGCACGTCCTCGATGCCGAGGTCAAAGGCCTCGGTCAACGCGTTGACCTCGACGGTGGCTTCGCCCTCGCGCCAAACCCACGGATTGTGTTGTGTGTGGGCGATCATCAGCCGTCCCTTGTGTTCGGTGTACAACGAATAGCGCTCGAAAAGGAAATGCTCCAGCGTGCCCGCTTCCGCTTCCTGCTCAGGTCCGGTCGGCCGGCAGGTGCCGGTAAAGGCGTGCGTGCCGCCTTTGCGTTCGGTCGACCAGCGGTGGCCTTCGTCTTCGGCCCGCACGAAGCCGCGGCTGTAGCGGTACGGCAAACCGTAGGCGCGCGGGGCGTAGGCGCAGGTGATGCGGCTCTGGGCCTCGAGGGTCAGGAAAAGCACGCCGGCTTTGCCGCCTTGCTTGACGTAGGTTCGGAGGTTGAACTCGGGAAAGGTGGAGACGCCTGGCACCCGAGGTGCCCATCGCGGACGAACGCCGGTCATGTTGAACGGGATCACGCCAAGGTACGCCACGCCTTCGTGCGTGTCCAATTCCAACCCTTCTGGAAGGTATGGGGCAAGGCGCTCTGGAGCCACCGGCCAGTGCAGGAAGGTGAGATCAAGCCACGATTGAACCAGCGCGTGCCGACGCGCTGGCATCGGGAAGGGAAGGTGGTCGGTGCGCATGCTGCCCTCGTTTCTTCGAGAGGAGGGCCCCTATGTGAAGGGCTTCGCTGCTTCAGCCGTAGAAGATCATGTGCTCCATGGACATCATCCACAATTCCACACCGGCATCGTCCGTGATGGCAGAGAAGTACAGGGCGTCCCCGACCAGCATCTCGAAGTAGGCGCCTGGGTAGCTGCCGTTGGCCCCTGTGAACACGTCCTGCACCAGCCAGGTGCTGGCGTTGTCGGTGCTGTGCGCCCAAAGTTCGGCACCGTGGATGCCGTCGTTGGCAGAGAAGTAGATCGTATCACCGACGACCGTGCTCATCGTCTGTCCTGGCATCGACGTGTTTCCCTGATGGAGGTCGGCCACTTGCCACGTGTGACCGTGCATCAGGTCGTGCGCCCAAAGCTCGTGGCCGGTATGGCCGTCGTTGGCGTTGAAGTACAGCGTGTGGCCGACTTGGGTGGAAAACAAGCCGCCGATGCCGTCGGCCGTGGCCCCCATGGAGGCCTGGTCGAAGATTTGGGTGACCTGCCAAAGGCTGGTGTTGACGGTGTCGTAGGCCCACAACTCGCTGGGGTTGGGGCCGTTGGTGACGTCGAAGTAGAGCGTGGTGCCCACCACGTGCGACATGTTGCGGCCCGGGTTGGAACTGCCCGTCCCGTTGAACAGGTCGCCCACGAACCATGTCGTGTCGTTGGACAGCCCATGCGCCCAGAGTTCGACGCCATGCTCAAGCGTGAGGGCGTCGAAGTACACGGCATCGCCGATCACGGCGTGCATGTTGTCGCCCGGGTAGGCGTGGCCGTGCCCTTCGTTGATCGTCGTCACCTTTCGGGTGTTGCCGGACATCAGTTCGTGAGCCCACAACTGAAAGCCGTGCGCAGGATCTTTTGCGCTGAAGTACAGCACGTCCTCGTGCAGGAAATGCATGTACCAGCCGGGGTTCCCTGAACTCCCAGGCATGATGTCCATCACCAGATGAAGGGTTCCCGTGGTGGTGTCGTACACGTACAATTCCGTGAAGATGAGCGGCTCAAGGGCGCTGAAGTAGAGCTTGTCACCCACCACGATGAGCATGTCTTCGCCCCAATTGGAACCGGGCGCGCCTGGATTGATGTCCGAGATTCGGAGTGTCTCGCCGCTGGTGGTGTTGTGCGACCACATTTCGTGGCCGTAATTCGGCGTGGACGCGCCGAAATAGATGGTGTCCCCGACCACGGCCTCGCGGAAATATCCTGGATAACTCCACGCTGCTCCCGGGTTGATGTCTGCGACCAGCCACGTCGTTTCGTTGTCAAAACCGTAGCCAAACAACTCACGTCCGTGAATGCCGTCGTCGGCGTCAAAGTAGAGGGTGTTGCCGACGCGGACTTCCATGTAGTAGCCGGGGTAACTGTTGTTGCTTCCCGGGGTCACGTCCGTCAACCGATCGAAGGCCAAGGTGCTGCAAAACACCGTCCGGGCATCGATTTCATCGGCTTCGAGGATGCCGTTGCGGGCGGTGCCCGACCCGTCCCCGTTGTCGAGACCTTGTGCCATGACGCGACCACCAGCTTCGCAACCCAGGGCGTCCTCAGGCGAAGAGAGGAGGGTGAGCAGGGTCTCCGAAGATGTGCTGCCGTCGGAGCCGTTGCAAACAAACGAGACGTGATCCACTTCCTCTTCGCCCAAGGCGCCGTCCCCATCCTGGTCGATGCCCACGTCGATGCGAACGCCACCGTTCACGCAGACCTCGCCCGCAGGCTCTGGGTGAGTCATGGCCATCGCGGTCAGACCGTCCACGCCGTCCGCACCGTCCATGCCGTTGGAACCGTCTGTTCCGGGAGCGCCGGCGTCGCCGGGCGGCCCGGTCAGGTCCACCGCGCCCCAACCGGCCGAGGAACACACCTGGAAGGCACCGTCGCCTGCGACGAAGTAAATCTGGCCTTGGAGGCTCGCTCCGCACTCTGGAAGTTGGGTGGCGTCGTTCACAAGGTGCAACGTGGAGCCATCCGTTCCATCCACACCGTCCATCCCAGGCTTGCCTTGCGGCCCTTCGGGGCCTTGCACGCCCTCCGCGCCATCGGCGCCGGTCAGGCAGCCGGAGAGGGGCATCAAGGCCATCAGGACGCACAGGAAGAGGGCGGTCGTGGAGCGGCGCATGGCAGGAAACGAATGCGCTCGGGAATAGGTGTTCTCCCGTTCACCAACGCGCTTGCATCAGATGAAGGAGGCCAAACTTTCGAGCAGGCCCATCGGGGACCACATGCGGAGAATCATCCCAAGGACGGGCACCGCGAAAATGAGGATCACGGCGTAGAACACGCTCTCGTTCCAATCGCGCACCTTGAGCCCGTCGAGGGGGCCAAAGGGCAGCATGTTGAACAGCCCGAGGATGAGGTTGGCCTGAAGCCAAAACACGCAGATGTCGATGAGCATCGTGCGCCAATCGAGGCCCCCGTCCACGAACATCAATCCAGAACTGAGTTCGAAGGCGTTGGTCAGGCCGAGCAGCAGCGCCCCGAGGGGCACCCCGATCACGAAGAGGGCGAGGTTCACCAGCGGCCCCGCGACCGCAATGTGGCCGTTTTGCCGGCGGGTGACCACGCCAGCGACCATCACCGCACCGGGCGCCATGAAGAGGAAGCCGAGCAGCGCAGCCAGCAACACACCGAAGCGCAGGCCCTTGGGGTCCGCGCGGAATTCCGCCCAGCAGCCGTGCCGCTTGGCGACGATCTTGTGGCCGATTTCGTGGAGCAGGAAGGCCGGACCGACCGCGATGAGCATCATTGGCATCGCCAACAGCAGCGTCAACAGCCACACCGCGGGCGAGGAGGCGGAGAGCAACCCGCCAATGCCGCGCACCCACATGAGGCCCAGCGCGAGGGTGAAGGCCCCCGTGGCGAGGAGCAGGTGACGCTTCTCTTCCTCGCTGAAGTGCCAGAGGTTGCCCTTGTGGTGGCGCACGGCCTGCTTGGGCGCGATGCCCCACAGCTGGGTCATGATGGAGGACAGTTCGGCGTTCGGCATCGCGCCGCCGCCAGCGCCACCCATCTCGACGCGCATGCCGCCGTCCTGGCCGCGGCTGGCGCGCACGTGCTGGACGCGGACCACGCGGGGCTGGCCACCGGCCATGCGCGAAGCGCGACCCGAGCCGCCGACCGTGCCGTCGGAGCGACCCTTCCAGCCGGGGCTGAAGGGGTCATCCTCGAAGCCGTCGAGGCGACGGTCGCGGCCGGACATACCCCGTTGTCGGGGCTGCTCCCTCATCAACCATCGT
>DUHJ01000213.1 GCA_013330925.1 Candidatus Poseidoniaceae archaeon
CATCCTCCGAAGCCAGCTCTGCGTTCACCTTGGATCGCCTGTTGGATCACGTTGACGGTGACCGGATGGACATCCTTGACACCTTGATTCGTGTGACCCTGCAGGAAGTCGACGCGGACCTGATGCACGGCATCTTGGCCTTGCGTCCTTGGGAACACCTCGTTCGAACCCAACTGGCTGCAGCCAACGGTCCAGGCCGCTTGTTTTCACCGTTGGACATCCCCGAAGATTTCTGAGCGCGGGTTCAAATCAATCGCAGGAGAGCCACAACCATGCAGCGGGTGATGTTGGCGCTCTTTCTGGCGAGCCTCATGCTGCTGCAAGGATGCCTCGGAGGAATCCGTGATGGCATCGTTGACGCCCTGCCTGAGCAACGTGGAGTCCCGGGTGGCCTCACGTTGGCTTGCCTTTCCTCCGCCCAGTTCACAGACATGGTCATCGAGATTGATCACGCCCCAGGCTATGCACCTGAGGCCACCACGGTTGACCTGCTGATCGACCGGCTTGAGGAGGTCTGCGACAAGCCGGACGGCATCCGTGCGGACATCACCGAGACCGAGTTTGCTTCAACCGGCGACTGGAGTGCTGACGACGTGCGCGCGCAAGCCCTTGAACACCGGGAATCACCCCCGATGGACGGCACCACCCTACGGTGGCACGTGCTGTTCCCTTCCGGAGGCTACGATGATGACAGCGTTCTCGGCGTCGCCGTGAACGCGGCCGATGTGGCGGTGTTCCGGGACAGCATCGACGATGCTGAGAACGTCCTTCGTCGGCCGAGTGCAGAAGACATTGAAAACAGCGTCACCTTGCACGAAGTCGGTCATCTCTTGGGCCTTGTCAACCTCGTCTACACCTCGCCACGTGATCACGAGGATGCTGACCATCCAGGCCATTCCTCAAACGAAGATTCCGTGATGTACTGGGCGGTGGAATCCTCATCCCTCGGAGCGATCTTTAGTGGCCAATTGCCCAACGACTTTGACGACGATGACCGGGCCGATTTGTCCGATTTGGCGTCCGGAGATTTGGACGCTGAGCAACAACTCTGGCGTCCTTAATCGGACGCCAACCCTCCGCGGGCCACGATGGCCGTGGCCGAGCGCCAGGCATCGAAAATGGACCACAGATAGAGGCCAATCCAAAGCACAACGGTCAGGGCCAACGGGATTTGGAGGAAGCCGTAGTCGATGCCTTTGCGGTGTTCCCTGTTGAGGTGTTGACCGAGGAAGAGGAAGGGAACGGCGGCGAGGAGCACGGTGAACAACGGCCGTGCAGAACCCCACACGCCGATGCCGAAGGTGATCTCGCGCCAAATCTCCTTCATGAGGGTCAAGGGGCCCACGCGACGGGGGGCCTCAACCGGTAAGGACACCACCAAGTCCTCACCCATGCCCGAATGGAGACCTGCTTCCTTCTCAACGTGTTGGCGTTGCGGGCGACGACATCATGTTCCTTGGACGGTAGCGCCAACCATGAGGCGGGTGCTGATCACGGGCTTTGGTGCCTTTGCTTCCCATTCTGTCAACCCCACGGAAGCCTTGGTCGAAACGTGGCCGAACGCAATGAAGGTACACGATCCTTGGAGCCATGCATCCGAAGACGTGACGGTGGAGCCTCGGGTCCTTTCTGTCGACGAAGTGGGGGCTTCCGAAACCGCCAAACGGCTGTTGGAAGGCGAACGGTGGGACGCGGTGTTGCACCTCGGCCTCTGTGGCACCTGCACCAATGCCCGGTTGGAGTGGATGGGCCGCGACGAGATGACCATGCGGGTTCCCGACAATGCCGGTCGGCAGGTGGAACGTGGTTCAATCACAGGTTCCGGAGACCACGCGGCAGGCGTGGACCGTGTTCGCTTCGATCTCCCTGCATGTGATCCTGACTTGTCGTGGTCCGACGATGCAGGGGGGTACGTCTGCAACGAAACCCTCCATCGGACGCTTGCCGCGACCGTCTCCCTTGACGATGCTCCTCCCGTCCTCTTTCTCCACCTCCCGTCCGAGGAGCATTGGTCGCTTGAGCGAAGCCGTCATGCCGTCGTGTCCGTGCTTGAACGCATGCTCTTTCCTCCCGTGGTCGAGGTTGCAGCAGGCGCCCTGTTCGATGGCCCACGGGTCTTGATTGCCCGGCGTGGAGCGAAGGAGGCAGCGGCAGGACAATGGGAACTGCCAGGGGGCAAATTCGAGCCCGGTGAAGGCCTCGAAGAGGCCGTGGTCCGCGAGTGGATGGAAGAACTTGGCCTTGAGGTCACGCCCGGAACACGCCGGGGAGCGTGGTGGGGCATGCAAACGTGGCGTCGCTACCGCATCAACGTCATCGACGTGCACCCCGTGACGGCCCTCCCCGATGCCTTCTCTTCTGACGCCCACGACGCCCTTCGATGGTTTGGCCCGACCGATGAGGTCGATGCCTTCGAGTGGCTTGGACCCGATCGCCACGTCATTTTGACGCTCGTAGCGACCGGTTGATCACCGCTCAAACCACGTGACGGCTTCTCCGTCTTCGTCCATGGCCCGTTCGTCACCAAGTTTGCGAGGCACGTGAGCTCGCCCTTGGTGATGGGTGGCTGCAAGCAACCAATCCTCCACCCCCTCGCCGGTGATTTCGACGTCAAACACGCCGCCGAGTGAGGTGTGGCCGGGCAGGCCAAAGGTGACCTTTCCGGCCAAAGCCGCAACCCGTTCGATGGAGAACATCACGGTGTGCCCTTCGAGGTTGGAACCCATGGCGTCCAAGGCCGTGTCGAGGATGCGTTGGTCGTGGAGTTTCCTCAGAAAGGTGTCCAGTGGGACATTGGCGACCTCGAGGGTCACGTCCTGTTGATTGGGGTACGTCGGTGAACCTGGCCAGTCCACATGAGGAGCATCTGGGAAGAGCACGGCAAAGGCTTCGCCGACACGCGCGCCGTCCTCCGCCCCCCTGATTCGCGTCCGCACCGTGACGTGCATCCCTTCGTCGACGCCGGTGAGGCGAACACGTGGGGCGGTCATCGCTTCTCCGACGTGGTCACGGTTCTCAAGCCATCGGGCCAATGACGGGGGACATCATCAAGTCAGAAGGTGGGGAGGAAAGGTCGTGAGCGGTCCCACAACCCCCCGGATGGCGGTGGTCATACCCGTCCTTGACGAGGCTGCCCACCTCGCGGATTTGCTCGCCGAGCTCGATGCACAGGATTTGCCTGCGTCCGAGTTTGAGGTCATCGTGCTCGACGGTGGCTCCACCGACGGTACGCAGGACATGCTGTCGGGTCATGTTCCCAAAAGCGGTCACGGTTTTTTGGTGCTCGACAACCCAAAACGGACCGTGCCTCACGCACGAAATCTGGCCATGAAGTATCTTTCCGACGACGTTGGCCTTTTGGTGGAGCTCATTGGCCATCTTCGAATTCCATCCGACCACCTTTCCTCACGGCGGCAAGCATGGTCCGACGCCGAGGGACGCCACGATGAGCGCTTGGTGGCGCTCGGGGTGCGCGTGCTCGGCCCTGAACGGCCGGCCACCATGGTGGAAGGTTGGGTGGACGGGGCTTTGCGGTCACGGTTCGG
>DUHJ01000117.1:0-691 GCA_013330925.1 Candidatus Poseidoniaceae archaeon
CACGCGCCGAAGCAGAGCAGGCGCATGCCGAGGCGGTGAAGGAGGAAAACGAGGTCCGAGAGGCCCTCGAAGGTTCCAATAGCGACGTCGCAGGCTTGGCCCGCGCCGTTCAAGCCTGTGAGGGTGAAATTGAGCATGCCCGTGGGGCATTGGCCAACGCACAGTCGGACGTCGACCGCTCCGCAACCGCAGGAGAACTTCTGTTGGAAGAGCGGCAAAAAGCCGAGGAGGCCTTGGCTGGAGCCAAGATGCAGGTCGCGGAAAGCGAACTCCAAGGTGAGGAAATCAAAGCCATGGCTGCAGGAACCGACCGGGAAAGCCTCGCCCGCGACCTGACGGCCGCTCAACGCAAGGAATCCACCCTCGTCGAAGAAGCCAACGCGGTCGAGACGCGCTTGCGCGACGTGGAACGGCAACTCGCTCGCGCACGCACGACCATGGAATCCAATTCCGGGGCCACCGGACTTACCGGCGGTGCTGCAGCCGTTCTGCAAGCACGCGATGCTGGGCATTTGGACGGTATTTTCGGAACGATCGCGGAACTTTGCGCGCCCAAGGACGAAGCACATTCGACGGCCTTGTCCACGGCCATTGGCGGCGGCATGATGTCCGTCGTCGTGGAAACCGACGAAGTCGCTGCGAAGGCCATCCGTTGGCTCAAGCAGAACAACGCCGGCCGAGCCACGTTCCT
>DUHJ01000117.1:991-1980 GCA_013330925.1 Candidatus Poseidoniaceae archaeon
AACGCCGGCCGAGCCACGTTCCTGCCGCTCAACAAGATCAACGCTGGTCGACCGGCGGGCCGTGCCGTCATGGTTGCACGTCAACCCGGCGTGATCGGTTTTGCCCATGACTTGCTCGAGCACGACCCGAGGATCGCGGCAGCCGTTCGCTTTGTGCTCAGGAACACCCTGCTGGTGGACACCATGGCCACGGCTCGTGCCAACATGGGCGGTGTTCGTTTGATCACCCTTGACGGCAGCGTGGCGGATGCTGGAGGTGCGATGACCGGTGGCTCACCTCGTCGTTCCCGCATTTCCTTTGGTGGCAAGATTCAGGGCGCAAGCGAAGTCGATCGCCTCTCCAAGGAAGTGGAACGCCTCCGCATGATGTCGGAAGGCGTCGCGGCCAAGGTTCGCGAAGCGCGCGAAGCCCAGGCCGATGTGCGCCGACGCCTCGGCGACCTCGCCAACAACGACGCCGCCGCGAAACTCGCTTCGTGGAGGAGCGCTCACGCGGCCGCCAAGGCCGCCTTGAACAAGGAGGAAGGCCACCTGGCGAACCTGACGGCCCGCTTGGAAACCTTCGATCAAGAAGGCCGACGGCACCTCGCCCTTCGAAGTCAGGCACAACAACGCCTCTCCGACGCCATCGCGGAACGTGATGAGGCAAACCAACGCCTCCAAGACGCCAGTCCGACCCATCTCAAAGAGCGCCTTCATGCCGCGGAATTGGCGAAGGCCACCGCCGAAGCAGAGCTTCAGACCAACGAAGCCACCATCCGCTCTGGAAAGGAGCGTCATGCGTTGCTGCAAGGCAACGCAGAGGACCTTCGTGGCCGTCTCGATGGGCTTGCCTCGGAGGCCGCGACACGGGCCACGGAGCGCTCAAGGTTGGAGGCGTCCATGGCCGAAAACCGTGCGGACCTTTCGGCCAAGGAGGAAGAGCGACGCTCTCACCTTGAGGAACATCAAGGGCTCGAAGACGAACGCATCCGTTTGGTCGACGAACG
>DUHJ01000117.1:2358-6769 GCA_013330925.1 Candidatus Poseidoniaceae archaeon
CGTCACCACGCTGAGGAATTGCGCCGTTTGCTCTCCAGCAGCGAAGCGCAGTTGCTCGAAATCCGTTCATCCATGGTCGAGGAGGGCATCGAGGAAAGCGTCGAAGACGAATCACCCCTGCCCACCGTGGCCGAAGGAGAACGCACCGTGCGTCGCCTCGAACGCAAGATTGAGGACATTGGGTCCGTCAATTGGCGTGCCATCGATCAACACGCTGCCTGTGAGGAGAGGTTGGCCTCGTTGAGCGCCGATCACGGTGTGCTGAAGGGACGTCGACAGGACCTGCTGGACCTTGCAGAACAGCTTGACCAACAACGCACCGTTCGGCTGACTCAGGTCTTGTCCAAGGTCAATGAGAATTTCAAGCGGGTCTACAAGACCCTGTCCAAGGGCGGCGAAGGTGAACTCTTCTTGGAAAACCCAGACCAGCCCTTCTCCGGCGGTTTGGACATGTGGGCACGCCCGCGTGGTAAGTCCAGCCGATGCCGGTTGCAGGGTTTGTCTGGCGGTGAACAATCCATGGCCGCACTCGCACTGATCTTTGCCATCCAAGATTACGATCCAAGTCCGTTCTACTACTTCGACGAAGTCGACCAGAACCTCGATTCCGACAACGCTCGGCTGATCGCTGAAATGTGCAGGGCCCGCTCGGAACGCGCCCAATTCATCATGGTCACGTTGCGCAAGGTCAGCCTGAGTTTGGCCGACCATCACATCGGCGTCACCCACGGTGGAGACGGTTGCAGCCGCCGCATCATGGACTTCAACCGGCAACGTGCGTTGGCCCTTGGCGAAGCCGCCGAAGTGGCCGCTGCCGCGGACGCGGCCAAGAACGCGGACCGTGCGGGCGAAGCCGTTGCCTTCCAAAACGCCATGCCTGAGGTTCCAGAGTCCCTCGGGACCCCGAAGAGCCTCGAAGGGCTGATGGCTCGTGCCGACGAATCGGCCGAGGACGAGTCGGAGGTTCGCGAACACCTCGAGGCCGTGCGTGAAGCAGAGGCTGCAGATGACGAAGGTCCTGTTCAGGAACCGGTGATCTCGGTCGATGCCCCCGACGAGGAGTGAGGTGAGGGCATGCAACAGATGGTCCTCGATGGATGGTTCCTCAGGCAGGACATCGTCGAGCGTTTGTTGTCCACCGGAAGCGAGGACGAAGAGGCGTTGGCCTTCGGCGATCGCATCATGCGTATCGCGTCGCAGGACGGTGCGGAACATCAGGCGTTGAGCGACCCTGTGGACCGTTCCATCGCCCTTGTGCTGTCCCTTGTGCGTGAAGAGGGGCTCAACGCCTGGGACATCGATTTGGAAGCCTTTCTCGAAATTTTCACGGAGCGTGTTCGGGCCGAGGCGGACCGCGTGGACCTGCCTGCCTGCGGCCGTCTGATTCGACTCGCTTGGGAGGTGCTGCACGAGCAAACCCTCGGGGTTTACGATCGAGCGACGGCCCTTGACATGGAGGATGAAGAGGTCGACTTCGGGCACGATTTCGGCTGGGAGTTGGACGTGGACGACGAAGCCTATGCGTTCACCACCACCGTGCTGCAAGGCGAAGCAGACGCCACCTTGCCGAGCTTGTTCGACGGACGATTGCGCCGGCCAGAAGGACGGCCGACCACCTTGGGCGAACTCCTTGCCGCCTTCAAAGACGCAGCGGACGATGCAGAGGCCCTGCAGGAACGTGAACGCGTCCGAGCAGCGGCAGCCGCCGAACTGAAGGCTCACTTGGACGACGTTGGGGGTCGCATGCACGACGAGGACCTGGAAGGCGACATTGAGCGCTGTTGGGATGCCTTGAGGCAAGTCTGCGAAGCCAACGGTGCCGCCAAGGTCCCGCTGTTGGACGTCGTTCGACGCCTTGAGGAGTTGGATCCCGATGCGGCGGCCAGCCTCGGTGGTCGTACCGAAGCCAACGTGGCTGCGTTCATTGCGGGATTGTTCCTCGTCCACCGGCGACTGGTCGATGTGGTCCAAGACGAGGTCCCGACAGGTCCGATTTATCTGGTCGACCTTTGGCCTAAAATGGACACCTACCTCGCCGTACGTTCTCATCTTGAGCGTCTTGAAGCGGAAGAGGACGGGCGCGCTCCACGAGGTCTCATCCAACGCGCCGAAGAGGCTTCTGCGTTGGAAGAGGCCTCCGCTGCCGTCTTGAACGAAGTGGAAGCCGACACGGATTCGTGGTTGGTCGAGTGAGGTGGTGGCATGACTGAGACGCCGTTGGAATTCTTGCTCGAGGCCCAGTTGTTTGCAGCGGGTCGTTCCCTGTCGGTCAAAGAATTGGCGGAGACCTTGGGGTACGAAACCGACGAGGTCCACGCCGCCTTGGACCAGCTTCAGGGCTCTCTGAAACGCCGCCGCGGTGCCCTTCACCTTGCGGAAGTTGGAGGGCGTTGGGCCATGGAAGTGAAGCCCAAAGTGGCCGCGCATCTGCCCCGTGAGACGAAGACAGACCTTCCTCCTCGTTTGTTGAAGGCCGCCTCCTTGATCGCGTACCACCAGCCCATGCCCCAATCCCGGTTGGTGGACATGCTGGGCCAACGTGCCTACGACCACGTGCGCGAATTGGCCCAAGCGGGAATGATTCAACGCCGCAGGGACGGCAACACGCGGCGCTTGTCCACCACACGCCGGTTTTCAGAGGTGTTCGGTTGCCCCCACACCGACCGCGCAAAAGTCCGAGCATGGTTCCGTGAGCAGGTCGCGGAATCCGGCATTTTGGACGACGTGCTGGGAAGCGTGGTCATCGAAGAGGAACTCGAAGACGGGACGGTTCAAGCCGTGTTGCCCGTGGGCGAAGACGAATGATCAGGAGCCTTGCCTGAGCATGGCAAGGATCTCCTCAGCCGTGGTTTGGGTCCTCGGTCCTTCCCACGTGGCGAGTCGAGCGGCGACCTCTTCGATTTCAGGTCCCTCAGCGCCTGCACTGACGGCCATGTTTCGTGCGTGGAGGCGCATGTGTCCTGCCTGAATGCCGCTGGTCGAGAGGGCTCGCAAGGCCCCAAGGTTTTGCGCGAGGCCGGAAGCGGCCATGACCGAGGCCAGCTGATCGGCAGAGTCGATGCCGAGCAACTCAAGGCATGCACGTGCGGTTGGGTGGACCCTGCTGGCACCACCCACGGTGCCGACGGCCATGGGCGTCTCTAGGCGTCCCACGAGGTGGCCCTCGTCGTCGACCTCCCATTCGGTCATCGAAGCGTAGCGTCCAGTGCGCACCGCAGCCCAAGCGTGGCAGCCGGCTTCGATCGCCCGCCAATCTTGTCCGCATGCGATGGCCACTGCGCTGATGGCGTTCATCACGCCCTTGTTGTGTGTCGCCGCCCGATAAGGGTCCGAGGCAGCAAAGTGGTAGGCTTCGATGATGCCTGAAATGACCTCGGCGCCTTGTGCGGCGTCCCCGTCGTCAGCCATCGCTTCAGGACTGAACCGTGCCTCGATGCGTGCCATGCGTTCTGTGGCCAGGTTTGAGAGGATTCGAAGCAGCACGCGCCCACCCGTGAGGGCCTCGATGCGCGGTGCGATGAGTTCGGCCATGGTGTTGACGGCATTGGCGCCCATGGCGTCACGGACGTCGACGTGGAGGTGGACCACGAACATGGTCCCAAGGTCCGTGGGGATGCGGTGGCACGTCAGGCGTTTGAGGCCTCCACCGAGTTTGATCATCGTTGAGGGGCGGTCGTTGCAGAGGTGGATCAGTTCCGCTTCCGCGCCCATCACGGCCGCCTCGGCTGCATTCAGGTCCTCGACGTCGAGCACTTGCACCTGTGCAATCATGATCGGCGGGTCGTTGTTGCTGACAAAGCCCCCAGTTGAGCGACAGCGTCGTGCCATGTTGGACGCAGCCGCGACCACGCTCGATTCTTCCAAAACAAAGGGAATGAGGTACTCCTCTCCATCGACGATGAAATTGGTGGCCAAACCCACAGGGAGGACAAAGCGACCGACGACGTTCTCAATCATGTGATCTGCCGCTTCCTCGCTCAACGCATCGGCAGAGGCCAGTGCATGCAGCGCTTCTTCGCTCAGGTCCGTGACCTCAAGCAGGGCCTTGCGCCGTTCCTCGACGCTGAGTCGGTAGAAGCCCGAGAGGCGGCTGCTCCGTGCGGGCATGGTGGGTGGCAACCACGCCAAAGCATGAACTCATCGGGGATGTTAACGGGTAACTAACATGTTAATCAAGCGTTAGCAAGGCGTTGATTTGCGTTAATCTCTGGCAAAATCGGGCGCTCCGCGACGCGATTAACGCCTCCTAACGCAAGCGTGCGCCCTCGGTTTTCGGTGAAGCATGATATACCCGCTTTTGGTTGGCGCCGAGCATGATGCCTTCCGAAGGATTCCCCTCCGTGAAACGGAACCCCTTCGGAAGAAAGCCGCTCGAGGAAAGCGACGCCGACCTTCTTGTCGGTCGTGAAGA
>DUHJ01000125.1:0-1348 GCA_013330925.1 Candidatus Poseidoniaceae archaeon
GAAGATGCGCAGTCACGGTGAGGAGGACGCACGCTGGTGGGGTGTGCGCTACCTCGAGAAGGGACCGCTTCCTCGACCCGGAAAGCCCGTCACCGACCTTGACGGCGCACCGATTGGACAACTGACCTCAGGCGCTCCAGCGCCTTCGCTCGACAACGTCGGTATCGGCATCGGTTACCTCGCTGGTGTGAGCGAAGGCGACGAAGTCATGGTGCAGGCCAGTCCACGAAAGGCGGTGCGTGCCGTGGTCGTTCGCCCACCCTTCGTGTGATGCTTACGCCAGCAAGCCCTCGATGGCTTCCAACCACCCTGCGCGCATGGCCTCTGGCATCCGTCCTGCACCGTCAGGGACGGCGAGACTTCGCGCGTTGTGAAGCGCGGCAACGAGGGCCTCAGCATCGTTCCAGGCGCACGCGGCGCCGAAGCCCTCCTTGCTGGCCAGTTCGCCCATGAGAACGTCGGCGTTGACCACGCTTGGAACACCCCGTACCGCCGCTTCGAACATCCGAACGGGCAAGGCTCCGTCAGCGATGTTGCCACGCCTTGGATCGTACAGCGCGATGGCCACGTCAACGCCGTCGTGCAGCCGATCAAGGTCGTCGTGGGCAAAGGCGCCCTCAACTTCCACCTCCAAGCCGGATTCAGCAAGCCGCTGCCGTGCCGCTTCTGCGGCCACGCCGTCGCCTGCCCAGCGCAAGACGGGGCGTTGGTCTTCTGGCATGGAGGAAATGGCCTGAATCACCAAGTCGACGGTGGCAAGGTCACGGACCCGTCCAAGGCACGCCACACGCCATATGTCATCGGGTGTGGCAGACCGGAAACTTCCGTCGTTTGGACGGTTCTCGAGCACCTGGGCGTCACGACCCCAAACTTCCACTTGCTGCTGGAGGCCGGGATGGCCGCCCTTGGAGAGGGCACCGCTGGTCGTGACGACGAGGTCGGCATGCGGTAACCCTTGGCGGGTGCGTTGTTCCAACCAGCGGCTCGCCAACCGCCGGTCGAGGCGGTTCGGAGCCCCGATTTTCGCCCAGGTGTGCCGAAGGTCGTGCATGTCAAACACCGTCGCAATGCCCACCTTGCGCAACCTTCTGGCGAGGGGAAGCGTGTCCGCATCGTGGCACACCACGAGGTCCGGAGTGGTTTCTTCGCATGCTCGAAGCGCGCTTTGCCGGAACTGCCGCAAACCGCGGAGCGTGGCAAAACTGGCCCCGTAGGTGTGTTGCCCGAGGTGATGCCGAACGACGGTCACCCCATCCACTTCGTCGAGCGGCGGGTGTTCTTGCCTCCGATCAAAGGCATGCACCGTGACCTCATGGCCCGCCTCCCCCAGCCAGCGGGCCTGCCGCAG
>DUHJ01000125.1:1645-5073 GCA_013330925.1 Candidatus Poseidoniaceae archaeon
GCCTCCACCAGCCAGCGGGCCTGCCGCAGCACGCGCGGATCGGGGGCGCAGGCGTTGGTGACGAGCATCGCCACCTTGCCCATGTTGTGCGACATCCGGTGGAGGCCATGAGGATTCGCCGTGCTGTGTCCGAATGACGATGATTAAATCCGACCGATATTGGTCTCGACTGAGGTGGCACGATGGTCGACCAACTCCCCAACCTTGGACGCGAAGCCGAGATGCTGAGTGCAATGGGCTACGCGTCCATGGACGATCTGTTTTCCGACGTCCCCGTGGACGTTCGAATGCAGGAGGACCTTCCCCTTCGTGGCCCACAAACCGAAGAGGAAATCATCGCCGATGCACGCCGCTTGCTCGGCGCCAACGTCCCCCTCGGCACCATGGCGTCCTTCATCGGGGCAGGGCTCTATCGAAACCACGTTCCTGCTGCGGTGTTCCAACTGGTCACGCGCGGCGAATTCCTGACGGCCTACACGCCGTATCAGGCGGAAGTCAGCCAAGGCATGCTCCAAGCCATGTGGGAATTCCAGGGCCTCATCAGTGAACTGGTTGGCCTCCCGGTCGCCAACCTCTCGGTGTACGACGGATCTTCCGCAGCGGCGGAATCGATCACATGCGCCGTTCGCGTGCACGGCCGAAAAGCCACCCAGAAGGGCGTCGTCTACGTTTCAGAATTGGTGCCGCCCGACCGCTGGTCCGTCATTCACAACTACACCCAAGGCGGTGGCATCGAACTCCGGAAGCTCCGGCACCTGCCCGACGGTACGTTGGACCCCGACTCCGTCGCCGAGGCCGCGGGCTCCTGCGCGGTGTACGTCGAGCAACCCAACCCGCTCGGTCTGCTGGACGCAAGCCTGACCGGTGTGAAGGACATCATCGGTGAACACACGGCGTTCATCGTCGGGGTCAACCCCGTCGCCCTCGGTTTGTACGAAGCACCGGGGCATTATGGCGCCGACATCGTGGTGGGTGAAGGGCAACCTTTCGGCTCACCCATGACCGCCGGCGGCCCGATTTACGGCATCTTTGCCTGCTCCAAGGCCTACATGCGACAGATGCCCGGTCGCATCGTTGGTCGGACGATCGACGTCGACGAACAAACGGCCTACTGCCTGACCCTCTCCACCCGTGAACAGCACATCCGCCGTCACCGGGCGACCTCCAATCTGTGCACCAACGAGACCCTCATCGCCCTCATGGGGGCCATGCACATGGCCTTGCTCGGCCCTGAGGGCGTGCGTAGCCTCGCGGTGCGCAACGCTGCAGCCCTCCATGCGGTGGTGCAAGCCTTGCAAGGCGTGGACGGCATCGAACTTGTTCACCCGACAGGGCATCATTTCAACGAAATCGCCGTCCGGTTGCCGGCACCTGCGGCCGCGTGCATCGAGGCCTTGGAAGCACACGGCGTCTTGCCGGGCTTCGACCTTGGTCGCTGGTCGGAGGAGCGTGCCGACCAGCTGTTGGTCACCGCGACCGATCAAACCCGTCCTGAGGACATCGAACGGCTCGCAGCGGCCATGATCGCTTGGTGCTCGGAGGTGGTTGCGTGAACAACCTCTGGGACTTCACGGGTGCGGAAGGCGCCGGTTACGCGCAACCTGCACCTTTGGTGCCGGAATCTGAACTCAATTTGGCCACCTCCCTGCTTCGCAAGGATGCTCCACGTTGGCCTCGCCTCTCCGAGCCGGAGATGGTTCGCCATTACACGAACCTCTCCCGTCGAAACTTCGGCATTGACACTGGCTTTTACCCTCTCGGCTCGTGCACCATGAAGCACAACCCTCGCGTGAACGAGGTCATCGCGCAGATGCCAGGGATTTGCGACATTCACCCGCACCAACCCGAGCATCATTTGCAGGGCCTCTTGTCGATCTTCCACGAGATGCAGCACATGCTGGCCGTGTGCGCAGGCATGGACGAAGTGACCCTTCAGCCCGTTGCGGGTGCCCAAGGTGAATTCACCGCTGTGCGCTGCATTCAGGAATACTTCAGGGCCCGAGGCGAGGTCCAGCGCACCCGTATCGTGGTGCCGGATTCGGCCCATGGCACCAACCCTGCCAGCGCGGCCATGGCCGGCTTCGAAATCGTCGAAGTGCCGTCCACAGAAGACGGTCGAATCGACCTCCAAGCGCTGGAAGCGGTCCTTGACGACACCATCGCAGCGATGATGATCACCAATCCGAACACCCTCGGTTTGTTCGAAACCGACATCGCTGCGGCGTCAAAACTCGTCCACGGTGTGGGCGGCCAGATGTACTACGACGGTGCGAACTTCAACGCCATCATCGGCCGAACTTCGCCCGGTTTGATGGGGTTCGACGCGGTGCACTACAACCTCCACAAGACCTTCAGCCAACCCCACGGTGGCGGCGGTCCCGGCTCTGGCCCCATCGGCGTCAAGGCACACCTTGCACCCTTTTTGCCCGGTCCAGTCGTGGACGTCCGCAAGGCCGAGGAAGGCGAGCGCACGGTCGAGGTCGGTCGTTGGTTCCATTGGCGCGAGCCGGAGCACAGCATCGGCAAGGTGCAACAGTGGCACGGAAACGCGGGCGCCGTGTTGCGGTGCTGGGCCTTCTACCGCCGCTACGGGCGTGACCTTCGGACGATGTCCGAACACGCCGTGCTGAACGCGAACTACCTCCGTCATGCCATCCATCGTGAGGCCAAAGAAGCCGGCGTTGACCACCTCTTTGCGGACGGAGCACGCACCGACGTTGCCAAGCACGAGTTCACCCTCTCCATGCAACCGGCCAAGGAAGCCGTCGGCGTGACCGCCATGGACATCGCCAAGGGGCTGCTCGACCTTGGGTACATGGCGCCCACGGTGTACTTCCCGCTCGTCGTCCCCGAATGCCTGATGATCGAACCCACCGAGACCGAGGCCAAAGACACCCTTGACCGATTTGCCAAGGACTTCGTGGCCGTGGTCGGCACCGATCCCGCCACCTTGCACGCCGCCCCCGTCACCACGCCCGTTCGGCGTGTGGACGAAGTGTATGCCGCAAGGAACCTTTGCTTGCGGGTGCCGGAAGACGACCTCTGAGATGCACCACGTTGAAGTGGACGCTCCCAGAAGCCGGTTCAATGGCCACTTGGGAGCGTGACCGCTCAACCCCGAACGGCCCCTCCTTGCTGTTCCCAATGGCGTGGTCGCCGCTGTTCTGGCTCTGCGCAGGCATCGGAGAGATGTTCAGGTTCGAAGAAGCAACCGTGGTGTTCGTCGGGCTTGGAGCCGTCGCCACAGGCTATCCGCTCTTCGTCCTCAGCGAAGCGCGGCCTTTGGTCCAGCAGAAGGCACGGTTTGGCATCGCTGCCTTGGCGGGTTTGCTCCTTCTATGCCTGCTCGCCCCTTCGATTCCCCCTTGGGCCTTCGCTTCGTCGGGTCTCGCCATGTGGATCCTCGGCGCCCGCACGGTTCGCTCCGG
>DUHJ01000142.1:0-5407 GCA_013330925.1 Candidatus Poseidoniaceae archaeon
GAGGCCTTCCTTAACGCCCTCTCCGGAGAAGGATTCGACACCTCCCGGGAGCACGTCCGAGACGCCATTCGTCATCGCCTCCTCGCCGTTGACCAACGCCGACGCTCGGAAGAAGAAGCCCAGCGCGGTCGGCCGACCACGTGGCGGGCAAGGGAGGCTTTGCGAACCTTCGAGTCGCTTCGCCCCAGCTTGATTGAAGCGGTGGAAGCCTCCACCGCAGAAGGCGACACGCCTGAAGCACGGAGCGCGTACCTTCGGTCCGCGAAGGCCTTGGGTGTGGACGTGAGCGAGCCGGCGGTTTCCGGCCGAATCCACGCGTTGTACGATCTCCACGTTGATTTGATGGCAGAACGCGCCGCCATGGACCCTGTCGCGGCGCGCAGGCAGCGCGCGCTGCGGGTGCTGTTCCACGGAAGCGTCCACATGGACCTCTCCAACCGTCGCACGCTGGAACGTCTCGAGCGCGGATTGCCCGGCTTCGAGGACCTGATTGCTGCGGTCCTGGACGATGCGGACGGTCGCATCGAGCCTGCGCATGAGGCGCTCATTTTGACCTACTTGGAACGGCGAGGCTTGGAGGTCAACACGCCGGAACTGAGGCCGCGCGTCATGGCTTGTGCAGGCGTATTAGCGGCTGAATTGGGCTTGATTTCACCCTCAGAGGTTCCACGGCTCGCGCCTGGAATCGTGTTGTCCGATGACCGGATCGAAGAAATTGTGGACGAGCTGAAGCAACTGGCCGCAAGTTTCCGAAGCACGCCCGTCGGCAGCGCACCCGCCGCTCCTTCTGAAGCACCGGTTGAACGCGATGGACGCCACCGTCGTGTGGACGGAGCACGTTCGATGGTCGACCGTGCCGACGACGTCTTGGCCAGACTGCTCGAAGACCGCTGATCAGCGGGTCGCGTAGAAGTTCTGGATGATGGACGTCACCGTCTGGATGTCACGGATGTCCCTGCGCTGAAGGTCCGCCAGGATGGCCATGCGTTGCTGAACGTGCTTTTCGAAGACCTCTGGGGTCACACCAGCAGCGTTGCAAATGGTCTCACGGAATTGGGACGGGATGCCGGTTTCAACGATCTCATCGCGGGCGGCGTCGTACTTCCAGATGGCGTTCAAACGAGGCTTGTCGCCTTCCATGCCCGCGACCTCGGCCACTTCGGTGATCTTTCTCGCTGTGCGCCCGTTCACGTGAAGGCGTGCCTGGATGATGATGAGATCCAACCCGGTCAACATGATGGGAGGGACGTTCATCGGCGGGTTGATCATTCGGGTCACGGTTTCCTGCGCAGTGTTGGCGTGGAGGCTGCCAAAGGAGCCGTCGTGGCCGGTGTTCATCGCCGTCAACAAGGTCGCCGCCTCAGAACCACGCACTTCACCGACGATGATGCGGTCGGGGCGCATACGGAGGCTCGACTTCAGGCAGTCGTTCATGTCGACTTCAGGCGTCCCGTCGGGGCGCTCTCGGCGGGTTTCCATGCGGAGCCAGTGGTCGTGGTAAACCTGCAATTCAGCGGTGTCCTCGACGGTCAACAGCCTGCGGTGCCATGGGATGTACATCCCGAGGCAGTTGAGCGTGGTCGTCTTACCGGAACCGGTTCCGCCGGCGATGACGAAGTTGGCTGGACGGCTGTCGAGGCCTTCGATCCAGACCCACATCATTGCGGCCAAGCGAAGGTTGACCGTTCCAAAGTTGATCAAATCGATCATCGTCAAGGGATCTTCCTTGAATTTCCTGATGGTTAGCGTGGGTCCGTCGGGTGAGACCGGGGGGATGGTTCCGTTCACACGGGAGCCGTCCGGAAGGCGTCCGTCGAAAATTGGAACCGAGCCAGGACCGTCCCCCAAGGGGACGTTGGTGAAGGAAGCGATGTTCGTCGCGATTTGGAGTCCATCCGCGTCGTCGATCCAGACGTTGGTTCGGCACATGCCGTGGTCACGATGGGCGACCTTCACGCATTGGGTTCCTCCGTTGTACATCACCTCTTCCAAGGAGTCGTCTTCGAGCAACGCAGCGAGGTCCCCGTAGGGGTTGGCTTCGATGGTTCCCTCGACGTGGTAAATCGGGGAAGGGTGGTTGGGTTCGTTGTAGATGGTCACACGACCGTATTGCGCCAAAATGTCCGACATGTTTCAACCACCAATCATCAGCAGGGCCCCGTTGAACAGGGCCATGGACGTCATCGTCCAGAAGGGGATCCACCAAAGCATGGCGCTCATGCGTCCGAGCATTCGGCCACAGATGGCCACGGCCACGGCGCTGGCGGCTCCAAAGAAGATGGAAAAGGTCGTCGCGATGTTGTCGATTTGGTAGCCTGCACTCGGAGGCGCGAAAAGACCGATGAGCACGGCGAGGAGGCCGGGTAGGCCGATGCAGATGAAGAGCACAATGGTCATCACCAAGCCAGAGAGGTCCTTCTCGCGCTTGTCGATGAGGTCGTTGAGGCGCTGGTAGTCGTTCGCCAGGTCGTACATCACGGATTGGAGGGGTGAATTCTGCTCAACCGCCGTCTGAATGAGTTGGATGACGCGCTGAACCTGTGAGGAGCGGGTGCTGGTCGCAAAGGCAGCCAGCGAAGCATCGAAGCTGGTGACGTGGCTCTTGGACAAAGACTCGCGCAACAAGGCACCAAAGGGCCCGGGCTGATTCGCGCTCTGGTCGGACATCACTTCTTGCAGACCAAGACCCGCGCCGACGCCGTCGCTCAAGGCTTCAAGGAATCCGGGCAAGGCGCCCTCGATTGCGCGGCGCCTGCGCCTCTCGAGCATCGGTGGCAACCCACCGGCGGCGAAGGCCACACCGATGGCCATGAGCAACAGCAACGGGAGGTTGTCGTTGAAGGATTCCACAAGACGCCAGATCATGCTTTCACCTCACAATCCAGGGTCGGTCGTGTGCGCCTTTCGACCGATGAACGCCATCAGCAGCACCGTGACACCAAGCCCACCAACGGTGATCACAGGAAGGATGGGGATCAGGCCACTCAGACCCAGCATGCCCTGGAGATCTTTGGGCACGATTTGCGGTGCGAGGGCGAGCACGGCAATGAGGATCGGCGAGAGCATCCCGACGGAAAGCATCGTTTCCGGCAGACCGCCAAGTCCCTCGATGTATTCCTTGACGGCTTCTGATCGCTCTTCTTCCATGCGGCCGCCCAATTTCTTGAGGGTCTCGATGATGTCCGTGTTTTGCGTGAGGTTGTTGTACAGCGTGTTGAGCAGGCGACGGTATCCGTCGGTCTCGCACGTGGTCATCAATTTCTTCAGTTCTTTTTCCAGACCAGGAGATTTGCCGCTTTGGAGGCGTTCAAGCACCGAGGCAAAATCTTCGGAAATGACGCCGTAGCCGCCACGTCCGATGGTGTGCATGGCCGCTTCCAAACCGACACCGGAGGACATCATCACGTCAACGGCACGGATGACGTACAAGATTTCGCGGCTTTCTTCGATTCGGCGCACGTGATCACCTCAATCCTTGTCTTCGTAGAGTTCGAAGGTGAATTCTTCGCTGGTTCCGTCGTAAGCAAGGGAGCCGAACACGACCTTGACGTCGCGTTCCTCGAACGGGTCGTGGATGTAGGGCTGGCCGCCTCGGAACATTTCGATGACCTGCTTGTAGAGGTCCATGGGCATCAATCCACGAACGGTGTACACCGCGCTCTCTGCGCCTTCGTCGTGAAGGTCATCGCCTTCACCGCCCCGGACCACCGTTCTGGTGATCCTCCGAGCGATGCGAACGGAGATGTCCGCGTTCTGAAAGCGAATCCAGTCGGCGCTGGTCCTCGCGGTGGCGGGGCGGATGAAGAAGTCCATGCTCGGCATGTGAACGTCCCGACATCATCGAGCGGACTTTGAATGTGATGGCCGTCATTCGACCAATCGGTACCACCCAAAGTTCGGCTCAAGGATGGAGCCTTCGTCGAATAACGCGTCCAGCGTGGTGTCGGCCAAACCTGCGTCGAAGCCACGTGCACCCATGTTTCGGATCAGGGTCTCGTAATCGACCCCTTGTCCTTGGTCCAGGGTGGCGATGAGTTGCTTCATCGTGTCGCTGGCGTCATCGGAGCCGCCGCCGGATGCGGCGCCTTCGCCGTCACCTTCGCCCTCCTCACTGCCGTGGACAGGAAGTTTGGTCGGTTCGCTTCGAACGGCGTCCATGCGCCCTTCGGCAATGTCGAGGGCCTGGAGCACGTGAAGGCGGTACTGTTCCACAGATGCACCGTCATAGTGCGGCAAGGCAAGCGAAAGCCCCGGAATGAGGTGCTCTGGGATGCCTGCCTCTTTCATGGCAGCGGGGCCTTCGCTGACCACGGACTGCGAGCGCTCGTAAGCGTCCAAGCGCGCAAGCGTGGCGTTGGCCGTCCGAGCGAGCCATGCCGAATACCGAGAAGGATCGATGCGGACGACCTCTTCCGGTCGAAGGCTGGTGTAGATGGCACCTTCATCGGTCTGGTACCAGCGTGCTTTCGCGACCATCATGACGTGCATGGTTTCGCCTTCTTCGAGGGCTCGGCTCAACCCAAGAATGGATTCACGGGCGCTCTCTGGGTCGTAATCGCCAACGCTGAAGTACATCAGGCCGGAAGGGTCCCGAAGTTGACCTTGGTACATGGTTTGTCCAGACGAGGTCTCACGGGCTTCCACCCGCTCGAGCAAACCTGCGACCAAGCAGCGGTTCACCTTGGCTCCAAGTCGTGTGATGACGAAGGAAGGATCGTATTCCCCTGACCCCTTCTCGTTCAGGGTCGCTTCACCAAATTCTGAGGCGAAGACATGCCATGCGGGTTGGCGACGAATGTTTCTGCTTGGCTCCATCAGGCCACCTCCCATTGCGCACGGGCTTCCGTGGCCATCAGCGCGCCGTCCTCTTCGACAGCCTCCAGGGCTTCCGCCATGAACATCGAACTCCGCTCGTCCACGAGGAGGCGCCCCCGGACGGTGGCGCTTCGGCCCAGGAAGCGGGCCCGCAAGGTTTGGACCCAAGCCATCGCACCGTGTTCGGTGATGGCGGCGCGAAGGCCTTCGATGTCGGTGTCCAGCAGGGCAAGCGCCGATTCACGGTTCAGGAAGATCGAGATGGTGGAGCGGGCACCTTGCATCACAAGCCGAAGCCGAACGTCCTCTTGGCCGTCTTGTGCACCGTGGTCTTGGCACACCCCATCGCGAAGAACGCGACGGCATTCCGGGCACCGCTGAATCAATCCTGAATCGTCGCGAATGCTGACGATGAGCCCTGTGGTCGAGACGCCAACGCGTCCTCCACCCTCGGCCAATTCGTCGAAATCCACGTCAACGGAATGTGTCGCGAAATCGATGTTTTCCTCCCACGGGGTGCTGTCGAGGATCTCGACCTGCTCGGCGTTGTCCACCGTGATGTCAGGCACGCCTTGCCAAGCGCGGACACGAA
>DUHJ01000142.1:5714-11855 GCA_013330925.1 Candidatus Poseidoniaceae archaeon
GCCTTGCCAAGCGCGGACACGAACGCCCGTGAGACGTACGGTCACTGGGAGATTCGCCTCATCGATGGGCAATTCGTCCCAAGCGCTCATCCGGCAACGCCCGCTTGGGTCGGCCACTTGTCCAGACCAAAGGTGGCGTTCTTCGCCGTCACGCGTGAAGGTTCGCCGTTGCCACTCGTGAATTTCCACGACGCAACGAACGTCACGTGCTCCATCGCGAAGGTCGGCGATGGTGGATGCACTGGACGCTTCGAGGTCTTCGGCTGAAGCAAAGGCGGCGTCATGGTAAGCCTCGATGGTCGTGGTGCGGCCAAAATTGAGCTCTGGCGTGTCTCGGAAGGTACGCACGCTGGCGCCGTCGATCTTCACCAACTGGCCGACGTCGAGTTCGAGTGGCTCCCATGACAGGAAACCGATGGACCCGGTGTCGTCGGCAACGCGCCCACGCACCACGTCAATGCTGCCCGTGCCGTCGCGACGGTGAATGACGTCAGGCCGGATGCCGAGGATCCGTCCAACCACGCAGACGTTTCCTTCCTTTGGCAAATCTGCAATGCTCAGGGGCTCTCCAGGGACCACAACTGGCGCTGTGCCTTCTTCGAGCACGACCACACGGGTGGATTTGTTGACGTTGATCGAACGGCGCCCCTGGTATTCGTTGACCGATGCGCCTTCCAAACGAACGATGCTGCCGGCCCGAAGTTCGGCCTTTGGCCCCCAATCCTTGTACTCCCATCGGGTGGACGGGGTGCTGGAATCGTAAGGTTGGTCTTCGAGAAGGCCGAATGCAATGGTGCGTTGTTCGCCCCGGACGGTCTGGTCACGCACGTTGTGTGAGACGACTTGAACCGTGATTTCCACGTTCTGATCGTCGCCGTTGAGATCCTCAAGCCGTTCCACCTTCCGCATGGGCTTGGTGGCACGCTTGGCTCCGCCGCTCGCCGAACGACCTGCGGAGGATGGCGTGGTGTTGACCTGGAGCTTCCGGATGATCGAATGCATGGCATCCTGAGGCGGGATGAAGAACTCCTCCTCGTACTGACGGAAGGCCTTGACGATGTCCTCTTCCGTGGCGTCCGGACAGGACTCGAGCACCAGAGCGACGTGGTCCCCGTAGGGATGGTCACTCATGTGCGCCCCTCCACCTGCATGGTCTTCTCTTCGAGCCAGCACGGTGGACTGGCGGCGGGTTTTCGTGTGGATTGGTTGAGACTGAACACTCCCTTCACCTCCTCGGAGATGACGAGCAATGTCGAGGGCCTTTGAACCCTCCCGAACCAAAGGGGGTGGGGTCAGGCAGGGTTGACGCCAATGGTTCCTGAAAACAGCACATCGGCCAGATGAAGATGGCCTCCGGAGCGGCCGTCTCGTTCGTTTTGGCGGCCGAGAACAACGGAGCCCGACAGGGCCTCCGCGAGGTTGCCGGTCACGCCGGCTTGGCGGATGGCTCCGCGAACCTCGCCGTCAACAACACGCAAAACGCTGGACGTCGTTACCGAAAAGTCCCCGCTGGTGGGGTTGGCGGTGTGGGCGCCCATGATGCTGTGCACCACCCATCCGTCGTCCATCTGTGCAACGAGGTCCTCCGGTGAAGGACGGCGGTTCGAAGAACTCAACACAAGATCTCGCGTGCTTGTCCCTGGAGGTCCGGAGATTGAACGGGTCGCTGAACCTGTGCTTTCCGCATGATCGACTTGCCCGTCAGCCACGGCTTTGGCGGCGTCACGAACAGACCAATTCACCTGGGTCAGACGGCCGGCGTCGACCAAGACACGACGTTGGGTGGGCATGCCGTCTCCGTCGATGGAAGCGGTGCGTGCACCGCCCTCAAGATGGCCGTCATCCACCAAGGTAAGGTGGTCCGCCATGACCTTCTTGTCGAGCCGATCGGTCCAGAGCGATTCTTTGCGGGCGACCCGTGGACCGCTGAGGGCCGACCCGACAATCATGCCGAACAAGGAGCCGAAGGCGCCCTCGCTCAGCACCACGTCTTGCGTGCCGGCGGTGGCTTCGACCTTGATGGGGTCACGCGTGCATTCTGCCCATTTCACCGCGAGGTCCACACAGTCTGGAACCTCTGGAAGAAGACCGTCGGCGGACGCTCCTTCCCAACCGCTGGTGAGTTGATCGTCCACGTCGATGGTGACCTGGATACCCGCACCCATCCCGGTGGAGGAGGACGCGCGTTCGATGCCTTCGCTGGACAGGAAGGCCGAGGCGGTTGCGGAGGCACCCAAGCCTCCTCCAGTAACCACCGCTTGCGGTGATTCAGAGGCGACGTGTGCCAGCATGGCATCGGCTCGGTCCATCAGGTCCTCTGCCGTCAGTCCGGCCACGTCGGCATGGAACGCAGAGGGGACGGCGGTCACGTCGGAGGATTCTGGGAGTTCAAAGCCTGCCACTTGGGGAGATTTCCTTAGGATGGAAATGGCTTGGTCAACGGCCCGCTGGGCACCGGAAGGATCCACCAATCGAGCGAATCCAAATCGACCGTCGTCGACGACACGGACGCCAAATCCGCCTTCGCCACCGGCACCCACCATCGTGATTTTTCCCGCTTCGAGGTTGAGGTCCAGTCCGTAGGATTGCTCCCCCATGACGTCCCATTGGGCAACACCCGCTGCTTCACAAGCTTCGCCGATCGAGGCACAGACCTCCTGCACGCGTTCCACTGCTCCGTCCGGCAACATGGGTTCACCCCACCAAGGCCCTCGAGATGCGCATGAAGGGTCCACCGTCGCCGACAGGCACCGTCTGCCCTTTGCCGCAGAACCCTGGTGACGCCAAGCCACCTTCACGGGCCAGGCCGTCAACGTCGTTGAGGATCTCCAAGGTCATGCCCGACACGCTGACGTCGCGAAGAGGTTGGGTCAATTCGCCGCCTTCGATGAGCCAAGCCTCTTGGGCAGCGAACTGGAAGGAACCGCGACCGGTGTCAACTTGCCCTCCACGGGTTCCACATGCGTAGACGCCGTACTCAACGTCGTCCACAAGGTCGTCCAAATCGCGATGGGAGCCGCCTTGAATGACGGTGTTCGACATCCGCACAAGAGGGTGGTGGAGGCCGTCTTGTGCCCGAGCGCCTGCGTTGGGATCGAGGTCGAAGCGACCTGCTGTTTCCCGGTGGTTCAGGTATTCCGTGAGGACACCGTTTCGGATGAGCACTTTTTCCCGGGCGTCCACGCCTTCGTCGTCGATCGGGTAAGCGCCGTATCCTCCCCGCAGCGTGGGGTCGTCGACGACCGTGACGATGCCTGACCCAATCTTCTGGCCCAGTCGGCCTTCGAGGCACGAATCCCCTGCGGCCACAAGATCTGCTTCACACGGATGGCCCAAGGCTTCGTGGATGTAGACCCCGGTCAAATCTGGATCGGCGATGAGTGGGAAGCGTCCCGAAGGAGCGGCCGTCGCGGTGAGTTGTCGGAGGGCGGCTTCCTTGCCGCGCCGGCCGAGTTCGCCGAGGTCCGCCGAGAGAATGGGATCTGCCCCGCCTTCGCCGCCATGACGTGTTCTATAGGACGCCACGCGGTCACCATCACGCGCGGTCACCGTGCAGTGAAGCAAGGCCCTCTGCAAGCTCCAAGCACGGTCCATGCCCTCGCTCGTCAAAAGTTCTGTACGCAAGTGTTCGTCACTCCAACCGGTGACGACGGAGGCGATCAGCGGGTCGTCTTTCCCTTCCGCCTCCACCGCACGCATCGCATCGAGGCGCCCGTCCAAATCCAGGTCGCGAACGTCGCCGTTTGGGGCCCAGACGATGGAGTCCGTGACGATCGGGACTTCGGCAAGTTCGACCTTTGGCTCCCCCGCCGGTCGACGCGCAGCAACGGCCCGTGCAACACGGAGCGTTTCCACACCTTGGTCATACACGGAGTCCAAGTCCGTGGTCGAGTGCACGCCCCATGCGCCGTCGGCCAGAACGCGGAGGGTCACGCCGACTTCTTGCGCTGGAACCGCCGCATCCATCGAACCGTCACGAAGGCGGACGGTGTTGGAGTCGCAGGACATCGCTCGCAGTTCCACATAGGTGGCCCCGAGCCCTGAAAGGCGGTCGAACATTGTCGAAGCACGCTCGGCGTTGAGCCACCGCTCGGCAGGTTGACGCGCGTCCATGACCATGGGAGGAACTGCACGTCGGACGGTGTTTAACCCTCGTGTTACGCAAGGAGGTCCGATTCCGCAACCAGACCCAAGGCCAAGCGCTCAAGGTCCCCTTCGGATGGAAGTCCAAGGCGGGCGCGACCATGTTCGGTCATCGCATGGGGCTCGCACCGCGTGAAACCAAAGGTCGGGAGCAGCGATTCAAGCGTGGCTTCATCCGCGCCCAAGCCAACCAACCAGCCACGCTGCGCCCCTGCTTCCAATCCCACGGCGCGGATGGCTTCTCCGATGTGATGGCTTCCCGCCAGACAACGCATCAGTTCCGCGCCCAGCGTGCGCCCAACCGCGCGCCCGCGTTCCCATCTCCGGGTGGCCATGGCCACGGCAGAGGCCAGATGACGCTCTGAAACCAAGACGTCCGCAGCGAGGACCACGAAGGTGCCCTCGGCATCGGCCTGGTCCAGGGCCATGGCAAGCGCACGAGGATCGTCAACGAGAGCGGCTTCCCAAGCAAGGCAGGCATGGCCCATGCCCAAAGGGCGACTGTGGCCCTCATCAACGCTCCGACGAGCGTTCTCCGGGCAGCGGCTCATCGTCGCGCCGCGAACGGACCTTTGGGGGTGGAGCAGATGCAAATCGAGCTGCATCGTCGATCATCCGCTGCACGAGCACAGGTCCCCATCCCCGCCAAGCCTCAACGTCAGCACGAAGGGCTGGGGTCATGCCCAGCAAGTCCTCAGGCGTCCGAACGCCGACCTCTGCCAAACGCCGAGCGCGCTGCCGCCCAACATGCCGTACCTTGACCAAACGAAGCAGGTCAGCCCGACAACCGTGCCGCACCCTGTGCCTTGATTCGTCGATGAGGGTGGTCAGGGACTGAAGGGCGGAAGCGTGGTCTTCATGGAACACATCGTCCGTGGCCAAGACCGCTTCACTGGCCGCGAGCAACCAGGCCATCAAGTCGGTGCGGTGATGCAGATCTCCGGGGGCAACGTCGTGCACGGCTTCGATCTGCCGCAAGGTCTTCTCATCGATCCAAGATTCGAGGAGCCATGCGGACTTGACCGTGGACAAATCGCGCTCTTGGAAGGGTTCGTCGATGAGCACTTCATCGGTGACGTGCGCGTATTTCTTCCACAATTCGGAGTCGCGGTCCATGTCCTTGCTCTTCAACCACAGACGGGCAAAGTCGTTTGTGGAGGCCGCCAAATGCAGCAAACTGAACACCGTCACAGGTGCATCCTCACGCACCAAGCGGCGTACGGCACGACGTAGCCCAGTCCGTAGGACGGACGCGGAAGCAGGGTCGAGGTAGAGCCTTGTCACGGCCTCGCCCATCGGCGTGGCCTCGTAGCGCGTCGCCATATCACGTACGTTGGCCACAGTGACGGTGGCTTGGGTGAACGAGGAAGCCGACGTGAATCCAAACGCGGCAGGTGCGCTACGTTTCTTGTGCACAGCCGTGGGGATGGCTGACCCACCCTCCCAGAGCAAGTCGTCCCGCCCGTGAGCGGGTGCGGCCCAGGTAGGCACATCGTCGTCCCACGCCTCCTCCTCCACGGGAAGTGCGCTGGGCACGTAGCCTGGATCTGGATCAAGTCGCCTGAGGAAACGCTCCTCAACCAACCAATCGAGGATGGCCCCGAGGCGTTGAAGCAACTCTCCCGCTGGCCATTGGGTGGCGAGGAAGGTTCGCGAAAAGAAGGCCTCGATGTCCCCGCGATGTTCCAACCGGCCCGCCGCCACTGCGGAAAGAACGTGGATGCGCAACGCCGCCTCGTTGGCCAATTTCGAGGTCACGTCTTCGACGGGTCCGTGGAAGTAGTGGTCGGCGATACGGTCGGCGACTTCCCAACCGTCGGTCCCTTTGCAGAGGACCCATGCTTCACCAAAATCGTCGTACCGGGGTCGACCCGCTCGACCGAGCATCTGGCGCACCTCCATCACGGGCATCGGTCGGCTTGCACCGTCATCGAAACGCTTCACGTCCCGGACAAGAACCCGGCGAGCGGGGAGATTCACGCCGGCCGCAAGGGTGGG
>DUHJ01000033.1:0-2288 GCA_013330925.1 Candidatus Poseidoniaceae archaeon
AACCCGACAAATTCCACGCGTCCTTGGCCGTCCATGGCAACCGGCGGCCCGGGTGCTGCACCGGCGGTGCCGGTTGTTGAACGGGTGGGGCTTCGTCCACGTCGTCCAAATCGGGCAATTCGGGGGGTTCTGGTGCCACGGGAGCGGGCTCAGCGTGCGTGAGGGCAGGGGCCTCGTCGGGTTCATCGATGCCGTCCAAATCGGGCAATTCAGGCAACGGCTCAGTATGGCCCGTGAGGTCTTCGTCGCCTTCCATCGGCACGTCGGGCGAGTGCAAACCACCGATGTCCATTGGCACAGGTTCGGCAAGGTCGTCGGTCGTGTCGTGCTCAGGGACCTCGAAGGTTCCTGCATCCGGTCGAACATCGGACGGCACCAGCGTGGTTTCTTCCTCGACCTCGTAGGCCTTGGTTTCGTTCAGGGTCGGATCGGGTGCAGCGATGAATTCGTGTTCACCGATGACCTCCTGATCGTCGTCCACGGCGGTGGGAAGGTCGTAGGCTGGAACGTCCACCGTGACCTCGTCCATGGCCAAAACGGCCTCGACCATCGGGGCGCCCTCCTCCATTCCCGTGTTCTCGGCTTCCAAGAGGGCGAGGATTCCGGCTTGGTCGTCGGCGTCCGGGCGCGTGCCTTGGTCGCGAGGAGACTTGTCAAATTCGTAGTAGCATTGCGGGCATGTTGGCCCGGGCACCTTGGGCACAAATCCACAGAAGGTGCAGGCACCTTCTGCCTGCTGTTCCTTCTTTCGCCGCCTGAACATGAGGCAACCTCTTCATCGCCGGGCTCAAGACTCCGGTTTAATCCTCGTCCTTCCCCGTCCGCATGTCGGCAGAGCCTCATACCCCCACGGAAACCCACGGCCATGGCCAAGCGAGGGGGGGTGCGCCGGATGAACAGCCGGTCGCGGGACGCCCCGGTGCCTCGCGAGGCTGACGACGGGCCGGCGCCCGTGCGTTGGGACCGTGGCCAGGACCACCTGGAGCGTTTCACAGGCCTCATCGGTCAGGAGCTCGAAGACGAGTTGGCCACCGTCGAAGAACGGTGGCGCCACTGGAGCAAATCACGCCTTGTGGAAGCAGGCCTAACCTTGTACGATCTGAAAGCACGGCCCCGGGGTCGGCTGTTCGGCGATCCGATCCTGATTTTTGAGGCACGTGACGGCGGACGTCTGCCCGTGCACCGGTTCTCCCACGGCGACATGGTCATCCTAAGCCGGACGCGGCCTTGGGGCGAGAAAACCGTCGAAGGCCTTGTTCTGGACCGAGGGCCGACCCGGGTTCGCGTCGTGGTTGGCGAACGCCCGAAGGGCGTACGAGACGGCGTATGGCGGCTTGATCGTGGGGCGAACCGCGTCGCCCACGACCGCATGGCGGATGCCTTGCTCCGCTTGCACGACGCGGGGGCTGACGACGGCACACCGCTTCGCGACCTCTTGCTTGGCCAGGTGCATGACCCTGCGTCCTCGGCCGCTTCCCCGCCGAGCATCGGAGGCCGCCCTCGCCGCCTCCGCAATGATCCATCCGGGACGCTCAACGCGTCTCAGTCCGAGGCCGTGGAGGCGGCCCTCAACCAGCGGTTGACCCTCATTCAAGGGCCGCCCGGGACGGGGAAGACGCACACGGCGGTGCACGTGCTGGCCAGGATGGCCGCACAAGGGCGGGGCCCTATCCTCGCCACGGCCGAATCGAACGTCGCGGTGGACAACCTGCTCGAGGGTTTGCTCGACGCAGGCGTCAACGCGGTTCGTATCGGTCAGCCGGTTAAGGTTCGGGCCTCGTTGCGGGAGGCCACCTTGGACGCTCGGCTCGAGCATCATCCCTTGCAGGAGGATTTGGCGGCGTTGCGCGAGGAGCATGCTACCCTGAAGCGTGGGCTCTCGGGTCTGAAAGGGAAAGAGCGAGGCATGGCACACAAAGACCTCTCCATGCAGCGGCGCGAAATGCAGCGCTTGGAGCAACAGATGGTCGACGGTTTGCTTGACGACGCGGAAGTGGTCTGCGCCACGACCGTCGGCTCAGGCCATCGCATCCTTGGCTCCCGTCGCTTCCCCATCGTTCTGGTTGACGAAGCGACACAAGCGAGCGAACCGAGCAGCATGGTGCCCATCGTTCGCGGATGCCGGCACCTTGTGTTGGTGGGTGACCATCGGCAACTTCCACCCACCGTCATTTCCGACCGAGCCGCTGAGGGCGGTTTGGGCCGTTCGCTTTTCGAACGGCTGATCGACCTTGGGCTGTCCACCCACATGCTCACCACTCAATACCGGATGCACCCGAGCATTCGGG
>DUHJ01000033.1:2581-4061 GCA_013330925.1 Candidatus Poseidoniaceae archaeon
CCGGATGCACCCGAGCATTCGGGAATTTCCCGGAGCGCGGTTTTACGACGGCCGTCTGGAAGACGGGTGCGACCGCTCTGAACGACCACCTCCTGCAGGATTTCTCTGGCCGGACTGGGACCGTCCGGTGGCATTTGTTCCCGTGGACGGTGAGGAGGAACTTGACGCGGAGGGCTCCTCAAAGGCCAACCGAGATCAAGCCGCAGCCACCTTCAGCATCGTTCGGGATCTGCTCGCCGCAGGCGATCTTGAGGGGCACGACGTTGGGGTCGTCACGCCGTACACGGCCCAGGTTCGCATGATGACGGACCTGTTCGACGAAGGCGGAGGGCTCGACGAGGGTGGTCGGTTTCACGGGCTTGAAGTCCGCAGCGTTGACGGCTACCAAGGGCGAGAAAAGGAGGTCATCGTGTTCTGCACCGTTCGCTCGAACCCACGTGGTGAAATCGGGTTTCTCGCGGACCGTCGGCGTCTGAACGTCGCCATCACGCGGGCCCGCCGCGGGTTGGTGATGGTCGGTCACCCCCAGACGTTGCGACGCGATGGGACCTGGCGGGCCTGGCTGGACTGGGCTGAAGAATTGGGTTTGATGGCCTGGCACGTCGGCCGAGGCTGAGGCACATCTTCAACAGGGAGAGGCGGGAGCGACCTGCATGGCGTCACCCGTGAGCCTCAACTCGGGCGGAGGGACCCTGGCTCAGCAGGCCCTGGCCACGGCCCCAGAGGGGATGCTCATTGCCCCGGTGTGGCGTCGTGCTGCAGCGTTCATGACCGACGTCATCGTGATGAGTTTGCTGCTCCACTTCCTTTCCGGTCAGCAGCTGCTGCTGATGTTGTCGATCAACGTCTTTGGCCTCGAAAGCTTCGACCTTCGCATCATCGCCGGGTACATCGTCAGTTGGGCCCTCTTTTTCGGTGCATTCTGGCTGTATTGGAAATACACCGGACGAGCCTACGGCCGCTCCCTCGGACAACGCGCCTTCCGAATTGCGCTGGTGCACGACGACGGCACCCTGCTTCCAGAAGACCATTGGGGCCCCCGGGCAGCGGCCAAGCTTCGCTATCTGATTCCCTTTGTCGGCTGGTTTTGGTTTGGGGCACGTGACCTCTGGAAGGCCCGTTCCGCCGGCGCCGAGTACCGAACAGGAGTCGACCGAGCGCACCACACCGTGGCCGCGGTGGATTGGTCCCTGCCATCGGAGACGAGGCTGGGCCTGCGCTGAAGTCCATCAGCACCGCATTCAAGTACGGAGTGGCCTTCTCTCCACGCATGGCGGAGGAGCACAGCGCGCGCGTCGCTTCCATTGAGGCCAGGTTGTTGTCGGTCCGAATGGAAATCGACGACGACGACGAAGACGTCCTCGAAATTGAGGTCCTTCTTTGCAACGAAGCATCCGTCCCGCTCGGCGGCGTTGAGGCTCGCGTCGTCACCGAAGACGGGAAGGACGTCGGCCCTTTGGTGCCGATCAGCTCCCTCGGG
>DUHJ01000080.1 GCA_013330925.1 Candidatus Poseidoniaceae archaeon
CACCAAAGGCGAACCCGCCCCCGAGCGTAGGCTAATGCTCCTTCGACGGGGTGACTGGGGAGCATCACGTCACGCTTGAGCAGGGCATCCAGCATGCTTGCAGATGCCTCGTCACCCTCGCAGGCAACCAGCAGCACCACGGTGGTCATGAGCCGTCCCATGCGCTTCACCTAGACCTGCCTTGTGGCGAAGGTCCTTGAGCGAGCGTCGAAAGCAAGGTCCGTGCAGCCATGCCCGTTCCCACCTGCTTGGCTTCTTCCTCATGAGGAAGGAATCTTGCTTGTTGGTCGTGACGGCGACGTGCTCAACGTGGACCTCGAAGGTCAGCACATGGGCTCATCTGTTTCCCCTTTCCCGATGAGCCTCTCTCACGGCGTCATCCTTGACGGACGGCTCCTGGCCACGTGGATCGACCATGAATTGAGGATGGCACGCTTTGCTGCGTTGGACGTGCATGGTCTCACCGAAGGACCCGCCAGAGCAGCCGTACGCCGAGGAGAGCCGAACGCCCTGCACCCTGCTGGCCACCTTTGGTCCCACGCGCTCGACGCTGAACCCTTGGGACTGATTGAGCACCAAGGAAACGTCGTCCTTGCGTTGCATCCGGATGCCCTGTACCTCATCGATTCAGACGGACGAGAGTTGGAGCGGACCAGCCTTCCGAAACCCGTCGACCCGCTCGGGTCAAGTCTGGTGAACTTGCACAGCGACGGCGAACGGGTGATCGTCACCCTCCGTGACGGGTCATTCCACGGGGTGACCTTCGACGGCGCCGGGCCCGTCGCCCTTGGTCGGGCCCCGACGACCCAAGCCGTGGCTGACGTGGCGTACGGGTCCGAAGGACGCTTGGTGTTGACCGAAGACCATGAGGCGGTGTGGATCGAAGGGGAAACGGTACGCATGCGTGCTCGCTTGAGCGGCCCTCCTGGTCAAGTGCAATGGTCAGAGGACGACAAGGCGTGGCTCATCGCAGGATGGCGTGAACGTGTCGTGTTGGGTGCAACGGGCTTCGAGCGCATCGAGCGTTCAAACGTGGACGTTGCCGTGCATCACATGAACGGCCAACGCATGGTGCTCGACAACAACGGCACGTGGAGTGCCTTCGTGTCGTGATCACTCGTCGTTCTTGACGGTGTAGCCACAGCGTCCGCAGGACTTGCGGTTGCCGTGGACGGCGAGGAAAATTCCAGGTCCACATTGGGGCTCTGGGCAATATTCGCCCTTGATTTCGAGGCCGTTTTCGCCAACGACGAACTTCGAGACCTTGGCCTTCTGCCACTTGTCGCCCATCAGGCCTCACCGCCTTCGCTGTCGCCGGATTCTCCGCCCTGCAGTTCGCCGTGACGCTTGTGGATGTACGCGGGTTCCACGGCCATGGCTTCGGCCGTGGCGTAGACGTAGGCGCGACCGGTGGTCATCGCCATACCGAAACGTGTGTTGCAGTCCTTGACCACCACCAATTCGGGGTTGGCCCCGGGTTCGAGGCCACGGACCATCTCGATCACCGATTGGCGGGAGGGCGTGGATTGCTTGGGGTGCTTCAATCGGAATTCAATCTCCACGCGATGGAGAAGTTTGTTTTCAGTTCGGTTGATGATTTCCATGACAATCTCTCCTCAGTAAACGTTCACCTTCAGGGCGTATTGCCCGGGTTGGCTGACCTGAAGGCGCTTCGCAATTTCCGAGCGCTCAGGTTGCATGATGATGACGAAGCCTTGCCAATCCGTGGAGACACGGGCAGCAGGGCATCGAGGGCATTGATCGACCTTGTCGGCCAATATCATGTGGCATTCGCCGCAGGCAAAGGGTTGTGCTGGCATGAAATCACCTCAGTTCTCTTTCTCCCAAGACTGACTGCCGAGCCCAGGCTGCTTGCAGGTCAGTCCAATCTTTGAGCGGCGGGGGTCCGTCGTGTCAGGGGAGAGCGAAACGATTCGGGCCCGCACGTGGGAACCCACAGCGAGCCGCTTGCCACCAGAGCGACCTTCGATGATGCCGGCGCCCACGTTCACGTCGACCATGTCTTCCATGATCTGCGACTTGTGGAGCAGGGCTTCCATCGGACCGATGCGAATGAACGCGCCGAATTCGTTGATTTCAGAGACGGCTCCTTCGACAACTTCGTAGTCTTCCATGCAGAAGACCACGGCGTCAAACTTCACCTTCTGGTAGATTGCACCGTCACCGTGGATGATGCGTCCACGGCCAATGGCTTCGTGGTTGGAGGTGACCAAAACGAATCGGTTGTGCTCGTCAAAGCGGCCTTCAAAGGCCGTCATGGCGAGGCGGTCGATGTGCTGGTCGAGCGATGCGCCGCGGCGCATGTACTCCGCAGGAATGCGGATGGTGTCCTCTTTGCTGACGATTTTGTACATCGCTGGTTCCCTCCCCGGGTCACTCCACGGGCCGGGAACCGGTTCCGTCCGTCACAGGCAAGGCCTCTGGAAGGAGCGACCGAAGTCGTCCTGCCGTCCTTCAACCCGTATATGAAGCGCACGGTCTCGGCAGCATGCATTTGGGGCGCAGGCGCTCGTTCTTTGGCTCCGTCACACCAAACCCATAACAACCTCACGCGGCCCACTCTCCTTGATGGAGAGTGTCCTTCGGCCGTCAGGGAACGGAAAGGGGGTGGCCATCGGGCTGCTGCTGACCTTCCTTTTGCCCTTGGCCATCGGGCTCGTGCAACCTCCTCAGCTGCCCGACACGCCAACGCCATTCCCGGCCGGTGATGGGGCATCTGCGCCGGACCAGCCATGGCCTCAATTCATGCGCTCAGCCAACAAAAACGGCAGCATGCCCGACCATGCACCGGGCGGAGGCCCAGGGACAGGAGCCGTGAGCAACGTCAGCATCCTCGGGACCATCGACGACCCGGTCGTCAATTGGGTCGCAAGCGAACAAGGAGGCAGCACAACCTACGGCAGCCTCATCCTCGATCTCTCGGCCAACATTCAACGGGCCGCTGACGCCACCAGCAGGTGCGCGGAAGGCGACTTGTTCGCCCTCATCATTGATTCCAACGACGGCACAGACCACACCATGCGGTTGGTCACCGGTGACGATGCAAAAATCGCGTGGGAGGTCGACTTGGGTGCTTCTGAGACCATTCGTTCCACCCCCGTGGTCTCCGACCTAGACGGGGACGGGGACGTAGAAATCGTCGTCAGCAAGGACACCTCCAGTGGACTCGACGTCCAAGCATGGTCACCTGAATTGGAATGCGACGGGTCCGGCTGGGTGCGAACCGGGCACAGCAACGAGCGCTTGTGGACGTGGTCGGATTCTGATTACAGCCTGAGTGCCCCCGCACCTCACCTGCCGTCGTCACAAACAGGCCATCGGCCCGTGACCCAACCGCTTCTCGACGACGTTGACCTCGACGGCACCATGGACCTCGTGTTGGCCGTGGTCGATGAATCGACCGACGATCCGGCGTTGTTGGCCTTGCCCCTCGGGGGAGCATCGCCAAGCGCTCCATTGTGGGAAGTCTCCCTCGACCGTGGTACACATCCATCCGACCCCGCCGCCGTACGCATCGACGCCTCAAACGTGGACGTGGTCGTGACGACCATCGATGCCTCCAGCGGCGCCATGTGGGCATGGAAGGCGGACGGAGCCAGCGGTGCATTGGATTGGGAACGCGCACCGATTCCAGGCACGGACTCGGACCAAGACGCACCGAGGTTGCGCCTTCCCGGACCGGTCATCGTCCAACTCGACGCCGACGCAGAACCCGAAGTGATCCTGACCGTTCCGACCGACCCGAACGGCCGCACCTCGGGAAGCGGTGCCCGATTCGTGGCCATGGAATTGACGTCGACCACTGAGATTTTCTCCTTCCGTGCTCCAAACGGCTACGCGGATGCTCCTCCCTTGCCCGTAGACACCGACGGTGACGGCATCCATGACCGACTCTGCTGGGTCACATGGTATTCCTCATCGGCCACGAGTTTCAACCGCCAAGGCATGGCAGGTTGCCATGACATCAGCGACGATCCGCCCGTCAAGGAATGGAGCCGAACCATGGAGCGTGGGAGCGGAACGGACAACGACGAGATCGCCGTCGCTCCACCGCTTTGGCTGGACGTCGACGGCGATGGCCCTGCCGAGTTGCTGGTTGCCTTCGGCCGCCGCCTGCATTGCTTTGACGGCGAAACCGGTGCTCCGACCGACGTGTCCTCGCCGTGGGAAGACCCGGTCTCCCTTCCTCACCGAACGTGGGCCGCTCCGGCAGCGGCCGACATGGACGGTGACGGACATCTGGACGTCCTCATCGGCGACATGCTCGTGTCCCAGCGCCAGGCTGACCTCGAGGTCTTGTCCGATGGACGCGCCCTGCTCTTTACACCCGGAGACCCAGACCCGGGTGAACCGTACACCGTCTCCGCACGCTTCGAAAACGTCGGCACCGAAGCAGCTGAGGACAACGTGGATGCGGTGTTGATCAAAGACGGCGAAGTGATCTCGCGACATCGTATCGACGACTTGGAGCCCATTGACCCAAGCGGTGAAGGAACCACGGCTTCCTTCTCCATCGGCCTGACGGCCGCGCTTGGGACGAGCGAATTCCGCTTGATCTTGGACCCGAACAACAACATCACGGAAGCGAGAGAAGACAACAACGAGGCGATCGCTTCCCTCGATGTTCGCCGCCCGTATGCCGTGGACCTCACCGGGCCAGTGGATGCACCGGAAATCACCCCAGGCACCGTTGAACGGGTCGAGGTGGACGTGACATCCATTGGAACGCGGGAAGGGACGTGGCAAGCCGCTTGGACCACGGAGGACCTTCCACAAGGGTGGTCGTTATCCCTCGCAGCGTCCTCCAATCAGGTGACCCTTGCCTCCGGAGGAGTCGCCACGTTGGCATGGGACGTTTCGG
>DUHJ01000042.1 GCA_013330925.1 Candidatus Poseidoniaceae archaeon
CCCCGCCATCAACGTCAACGACTCGGTCACGAAGTCGAAGTTCGACAACCTGTACGGCTGCCGAGAGTCCCTGGTGGACGGCATCAAGCGGGCCACGGACGTGATGATCTCCGGAAAGTTGGCCGTCGTGTGTGGCTTTGGTGACGTCGGGAAGGGCTCTGCCGCTGCCCTTCGTGCCCAAGGGGCACGCGTCATCGTCACGGAAATCGATCCGATTTGCGCGCTTCAGGCCGCGATGGAAGGCTACACCGTGACGACCGTCGAAGACGCGCTTGCCACCGCGGACATCTTCGTGACCGCCACTGGAAACAAAGACATCATCACGCTCGACCACATGCGCCGCATGAAGGACCAGGCGATTGTCTGCAACATCGGACACTTCGACAACGAGATTCAGGTTGAAGCGCTTCAGGGTGCGTCCGACGTCGGCCACCAGAACATCAAGCCTCAAGTCGACCGCTACGATTTCCCCGAAGGACACAGCATCTACCTGCTCGCCGAGGGCCGTTTGGTCAACCTCGGCTGTGCCACCGGCCATCCCTCCTTCGTGATGTCAAACAGTTTTGCCAATCAGGTCCTTGCACAAATGGACCTGTGGGCGAACCGGGACAACGCCGAGATCAAGGTCAGTATCCTGCCAAAGCACCTCGACGAAGAGGTCGCCATGCTGCATCTCGAGCGCATTGGTGCCAAGTTGACGCCTCTGTCCACGGATCAAGCCGAGTACATCGGTGTGGACGTGCAGGGTCCATACAAGCCGGAAGCCTACCGCTACTGAGTCAACCGACGTTGGCGGCAGAAAATCGGTGGTCGAAGGACCACCGCATCCGAGTGCGATTGCTCAGGTCAGGACCTCGAGCAAACGATCCTGCTCGGCTGCACGGCGAAGTTCCATCGCGATGCGACGGCCGCTGCTCATCGGCTTGCGCCACAGGGCGTTGCCGTAGGGATGGCCAACGTTGACGTGGACGTTGGTGCCACCGCCGAGACGAGGTGCGACGTCGTAAATCGCGTAGTTCATGTCCTTGTCAATGCAGGTCTGCAGGCAGAAAGGACCGATGACGCCAGGGTCGTAATGCTCCTGAGCGGCGTCAATGAATTTCTCACCGAGTTCAAACGCGGTTTCGAGAAGCGATTCTCGGATGGTGGCGGTGTTGTGACCGACCACGGTCATCTCGGGGATCTGCTGGTGTGCGGGCATGGTCATCTGCTGGGGGGCAGGAAGGCGGACGTGGCCGTCAAGGGAGGATTCGAAGCGCCAATCCACCCCGAGAAGTTCCAAGGATTCGTCACGGTCAGCGAGCGGGCTGTGGAAGAAATTGAGGTTGAACACCGGACCGATGACGTACCGCTCGATGCGGGCGCCATCGAGGCTTTCTTGGTCGATGATGCCCTCCTTCAGCAGGGTTTGTGACTTCTCGACGTATTCCTCGTAGGACGCACAGGTGAAGAAGCCCCGTTCCAACTTCTTCTGAGCGTGGTGTAACTTGACGATGACCAAGCAATCGATGTCCTGTGGGTCGTTGATGGCCTCTGGGTACGGCAAGCCGGCCTTGTCGAGAATCCAGTAGTAGTCCTGGTCCTCGGTCCGCTCTTCCATCCGGAGCATGTTCCTTGACCCAAACATGGGCACGTGGAAATCGTTCTCGATGGCGTCGATGTCGCAATACGACGTGAAGGAACGGTTGGGGATGTACACCACGTTTCGGTCACGCATGCGCTGCTGCATGGCCGGATCGAGGACGCCGTCAAAGGACGGCATGACGATGGCCTTGTCCACCATGCCGCGACGAACACGGCCAGACGAACTTCGCTCAGAACGGAAATACTTCGCGTAGGTCTTCTCCCGACCTTCCTTGCAGTAGGCCACCGTTGGGAAACCCTCCTCGATGGCGCCATCGCAGATGTCGAGGGCAGAATGGGACGCCGTCATGCCGACGCGGAGCTTCATCCGGTCGTAGTTCTCGACGATGCCAGCGATGTCGTCACGGGTAATCATACCAAGGCCTCCAATCGAACTCGCCGGGGGGGTTCTCAATCATACCGCTGCAGTTGCATCAGCTCGTCGGTCGAGAGCGTCTCGCCAGACATCAGTTTGCCCATGAGATATGAAACTTCCATGCGTGGTGTCGGGCGGTGGCTTTCGCCGCTGTCGGCACTGCGCATGGCCCGAAGCATGTCCTGGATGGAGTGGAGGCATCGCAGGGAGACAATGTAGTGGTGGTGCGCGCTGTCGGCTTCACGCTTGATGGAGCGAAGTTCACGGTGAGCTCGCTCTTGCTTGGCCCGGGTGTCGTCCACCTGTGCGTGCCACTTGAGCATCAGGTCGTGCGCGGCTTGTGCGGCGGCAGCGGCTTCTTCCACTTCTTGGTGCGCCGCTTCTTGCTCTTCTTGGGCCTGCTTCAGGTCTGCACTGGCGGCGCCGAGTTCCGTGTCGCTGGACTCTGCGGCCTTCATGTCGCGAATCTGCTTTTGGATGCTCTTCATGCGCTCCATGACCTTCTTTTCGTTCTTGCCCGTGTGACGCCCTTGCTCAAATTCGCGCTCAAGGCGGTCAAGGTCACGGCGGAGGCTGTGGAGGGTCACGGGGCGCTCGCGACGGCCGCGGCGGCCGAAGGGCTGCTCTTCTTGCTGGGGCTGAGGTCCGCGGGATTCCTCGATCTTGGAACGGGCGGAACGGACGCGGTCCGTGGCCTCCTTTCGGACTTCTTTCTTTGAGCGCACAATTTCGTTGAGTTGCTCACGCACCTCACGCTGCTGCTTCACTTCGGTGATGAGTTCGCGGACTTCACCGCTGAGTTCGTCTCGGGCGGTCCTTGCCGTCCGGGCTTTCTCGTTGTGCCCGTCGCGGGCCTCACGGTAGGTGGTCGCTTTCGTGTCCACCATCGTTCGTCGTTCTTCAAGCAGGGACTTGAGGTCGCTCATCGTGGTCACCGTCAGGCCATGGACCCGACGTGGGAGCCACCTGCACGTCGCATTTAACCCTTCAGCGTGACAAGAGACCGCAGCACCGCTGCACTTCGACCAAAAGACCCCCAAGATTGGGGGCCTCATCGGTCAAGATCAGCAGAAGTTCACCCCCGTCGAGTCGTTCTGCATGCACCCAACCGTGTTCGGCTTCAACGGTCATCCTGTGGTTCGGATTGAGCACCCCAAGGGCTTCGACGCCGGCTTGGCGGGCTTCATGAGCTCGCGGTCCTGCCGAGGCGAGCGCCAACCCACCCGGTTCCAGAAAGGCCACTCCTGTGATTTCGGTGCGGGCGGCACACAATCCCTCCAGCACGGATTGCGCCATGCTGGGAGGACGCACCTTCGGTGCATCAGCCTTCCCACGGAGGCTCAGATGGCATCGGGCCGCGCATCAGAAGGCCGAGGCCGTCGGCGTAGTAGTCGTGCAGGTCCCCCTCTCGGCGCAGGCCACGCCGTTCGTAGAATCGAATCGCACCGTGATTGTTGGCGCGCACCTCCAACCGAATCCCACTCAATCCCTCGTCACGACCGGCTTGGACCGCCATCTCCCAACCAAGGCCACCAAGGCCACGGCCTTGGATGGACCCGTGGACGGCGAACGCGACGACCCTCAAGTCCACGTCCTTGAAGGGGGTCGTCCACAGCAAACCACGCAACTGCTCGGGACCCACGGTGGTCAAGGCTTCGTCAGCCTCGTGCTCAAGCAGCATCAGGTTTCCCTTCCATGTCGGCACGGGAAGGCTGGCGAGGCTGGTCGGGGTGTAGGATTCTCCGGTCTGCGAAAGGAAGAGTTCGCACGCGGCCTGAGCCCACGCTTCGCTCCATTCGGCCGGACGTTGTGCGGTGCACCAGGTGAACATGGGTTCACTCCCGAGGCGATCGAGGTCCCTTTCCACGCTTGCCGCGCCGTTGCTTCAGGTCAGTCCGTCTTCGTGATGCAGCCTGCCGCTCGGTTTTGTGACGGTGGCGTTTGGATGGCTGATCGTCCTTCTTCGCACCGGGAAGGCCGCCTTGGTCGAGGAGGGCGCCGAGATCGGACAAGGAAAGGGTGCCTCCGCTTTGCGCGCGTTCCCGTACTTCCTTGACGTCAACGCGGGGGCGTCGGGGGCCTCCGCGGCCACCACCACGGGGTCCGTCTTGGCGACGGCCGCCGCCATGCTTGGGTCCTCCTTTCAGGAATGCCTCGAGGCGCCCCACTTCGCGGCTGAGTCGCTTTCGGTCCTTCCGACGCTCCTTCAGCATCGCAGAAATGCGGTTGGCTCGCTGATCGTATTCGCCGACGCTCCCGCTTCGAACGCGGACCTCCTTGAGGCCCGGTTCTTCCTTGAGAAGGTCGTTATGGGCCTTCTTTCGGTCCTTCTCCAAGGTTCGAATCTTCTTGACTTCTTCCCGCTGAACCTGCAGGAGTTCGACGTACTGTTGGCGGTGTGCATCGCTCACCACCTTGGCACGGTGCATGGCTTGCAACTCAAAGAAACGGCTGAAATCCCGTTGCTCGCGTTCCAACGAAGGGACACGGAAGACGTCCACTTCGTTGGTCAGCGTGTGGTAAAGGCGCTTGAGTTCCTCTTCGATACGGCGCCGAGGGAGCACCAAACGCTTGTTT
>DUHJ01000206.1 GCA_013330925.1 Candidatus Poseidoniaceae archaeon
TGACGGCGGGGCCGTCGTCGGTGCCGATCACCGTGCGACCATGGGTCACTTCGGGGCCAACAAGAGCGTCCAGAAGCTCTTCCGCATCGGTGACAACCTTGGCTTGACCACGGCCGGTTTGGTGGGCCACGCTCAGTCCTTATCCCGCACCCTCAGCGCCGAAGTGGCCCTCTATGAGTTGCGACGCGGACAGCAAATGACGGTCAAGGGTGCTGCCACCCTGACCGCGAACATCCTCTCGGGCCGCCCCCACTGGGTGCAGCTCCTCATCGTCGGTGTGGACCCCGACGGTCCGTCGGTGTACTCCATCGACTCGGCCGGTGGTTCCATCCCCGACGTCTATTGCGCAACCGGCTCCGGTTCACCGTACATGTACGGTGTCCTCGAAGACGGATTCCGTGAGAACATGTCCCGCGAGGAAGCTGTCCTTCTCGCTGCCCGTGCCCTGACCGCGTCCGGTCAGCGTGACGCCGCCAGCGGCAACGGCATGGACCTCGCGGTCATCACCGCCAAGGACGGATTCACCCTCGTCGATCAATCCGAGATCGACGCCCTCCTCGCCTCACATCGTTGAGGCCTTTCCAATTCCCGTTTCCCCCCACCGTGGAGGTGGAGGGAGCCGGCAAGGTGTGTTCAACATGAGGATGAGCTTCAAAGAACTGAAAGACGAAGTGGCCAAGATTGTTCCCAAGGGACTCGATTACTCGGTCGAATTGGAAGCCGGCGACATCGCCATCATCACGTCTGAACCGGCGCGTTTTGCAGCTGATGGGCTGATCGGTCGCATCGCCAAGCGTGTGCGCCGCACCATCGTGCTTCGGCCCTCTGAGGACATCATGGTCGCACCCGAAGAGGCCAAGCGCTCCATTGAGGACATTTTGCCGGAATCAGCGGGTCTGAAGCACGTTTACTTCGACGCTTGCCTCCGTGAAATCACGCTGATCTGTGACGACCCTGGTGAGGCCGTTGGCCGCCGTGGTGCGGTGCTCAACGAAATTCGTGACACGACCGGATGGCTCGTCCGCGTCGAACGCACCCCTCCGGTGTTGTCCAAGACGATTCACGACATTCGCGGTTACCGCGAGGCCAACGCCCCCGAGCGACGCAAGTTGCTCAAGAACTTCGGCCTGAACATCCACCGCCCCACACGCCCCGGTTCGGCCTGGGCCCGCGTCACAGCACTCGGTTCCTACCGCGAAGTGGGCCGTGCTTGCCATTTGGTCACGACCAACGAATCGCGTGTGATGATCGACGTCGGCGTCAACATTGCCAGCGACACCGACCCCATGCCGTACTTCACGGCCCCCGAAGCCTTGCCCCTGGACAAGTTGGACGCCGTGGTGTTGACCCACGCGCACCTGGACCACGCCGGCATGCTTCCGGTCCTGTTCAAGTACGGATACCGAGGTCCTGTGTACTGCACACCGCCGACCCGCGACATGATGCTCCTGCTTCAAACGGACTTCCTGAAGGTCGGCGGCGCCGAAGGAAAGCGAGCCCCCTACAGCATGGAAGACATTCGACAATGCATGCTTCACGTCGTTGACGTGGACTGGAGCAAAACGACGGACATCACGCCCGACGTGAAGCTCACCTTCGAGAACGCAGGTCACATCCTTGGTTCGTCTGCCGTCCACCTCAACATCGCCGACGGCAAGCACAACATCGTGTTCAGTGGCGATCAGAAGTACGAGAAGTCCTGGCTTTTCGACGCGGCCAACGTCCGGTTTCCACGGTGCGAAACGCTGGTCATCGAATCCACATACGGCGCCAGCGGCGACTACCAGCCCTCCCGTGAAGAAGCGACCATGGAATTGCAGGACATCGTCACACGGACGATTGAACGCGGTGGGAAACTGATCTGTCCCGTCTTCGCCGTCGGGCGTTCACAAGAAGTGATGATTGCCATCGACGACCTGTTCCGTGCGGGGAAGGTGAAGCCCGTGCCCGTCTGGTTGGACGGGATGATTCAGGAAGCCACGGCGATCCACGCCGCCCATCCGGATTACCTGACGAGTTCTCTGAGGCGTTCTTTGCTGACCGACGACGGACAGAACCCCTTCACGAGCGAATGGTTCCGGCCCGTCCAAGGGCGAGAGTTGCGTGAATCCATCATCATGGACACCAGCCCATGCATCGTGCTGGCGACGTCCGGGATGATGAACGGCGGCCCCGTAATGGAGTACTTCAAGCACTGGGCATCCGAAACCAGAAACTCCCTATGTTTCGTGGGCTATCAGGCAGAAGGCACCCTTGGGCGTCGTCTCCAGAAGGGCTTCGGTGAAGTGCCGATGATCATCAACGGCCGCACCGAGATGGTGAAAATCGGCTGTGAGATGGTCACCATCGACGGGTTCAGCGGTCACTCCGACCGTCGTCAACTCCTCGATTTCGTCGACCAAATGAGCCCCACGCCCAAGGCCATCGTTTGCCACCACGGCGACTACCACAAGTGCAACGAGTTGGGCAAGACCCTGCGCGAACGATACCGGTGCCGAACCTACGCGCCTCGGAACCTTGAGACGGTCCGTCTGTTCTGAAGCTCAGATCATCGGTTCGCCGCATTCAGGGCAGGGGATTCCGGGCAGGAACATCCCTGGGATGTACCCGCATTCCACGCACATTGAGGTGGTGTCGTCGATGCCCATCGTGCTCACCCTTCAATCCGTTGACCCGGTCAAAAATCCATGCTGCTTCATCGCGTCGATGACGTGATGCAAGTCGCACGTTTCGATGACCACCTTGGCATGGGGCAGCGGACGCTCGTCCCACGGGTTGAAGCAAATGGGCAAGCCGGCCTCTTGGAACATGCCAATGTCTCCGGCCGAATCACCGACCGCCACCGTATGGGTTCGGTCCACGCCGTAGCGTCGTTGGAGCATGCGCACCAGCGCGCCTTTCCCGTCCATCTGAACTTGGTATCGACCCAAGGTCCGGAGGGCACCGTTCTCGTCGTGCCCGAGTTTTGGCAACCAGCCATTCGTGAACACGTCAAGTCGACTGTCGTACCCATGCCCTGCCTCGCTGGCATAGCGTTGCTCGATGCCCCCCCACCTTCGCCGCCATGGCGTGCCTGTGGGAAAGCGCGAAGCGATGCGGTGTGCGGTGGCTTGCACCCCGCCGCTAACGATGGCG
>DUHJ01000129.1:0-11613 GCA_013330925.1 Candidatus Poseidoniaceae archaeon
GTGTGTTGAGCGCCGTCCTCCCACGCCGTGCGTTGCGTGTCGGTGAAGAAGGCGAGATCACCCGCACCGTCCAAGCCCCACGCCTCGAGTTGAACGGCGGTTCCTGCATCGAGCGACAGGCCATCGTCTCCTGAGAGCCACAAGCTGGTGTTGTTGGCGGCGGCTTGGAGGTCATGCACCACGGTGAGCGCTCCGTCTTGGAGCACGCTGACCTGCAGGCTGATTTGGGCGCGTGCACCGCCTTGGTCGCCTTCGCCTTGATCGCCGTCATGCGCGAGGTTGTCCACCACCATGGACCAGGCTTTCGCGTTGATGGAGGCGGGGACTTTCCAATGGAACACCTGTTGGCCAAGCACGGCTTCGGTCGACACCGGCGTGGTCATCACGCTGCGGTAACTTTGCCCAAGATCGTACGGCGCCTTTCCGGCTTCGTCGAACATCAACACGTCCACGGCATCGTCCGCCACCAGAAGATCGAACGAGAGCACCGTTCCCGGTTCGTGGACGCCCAAGTTGATGTCCAAACAGGAGCCGCCGTCCACCGCCATGGCGCCCGTGACGTCGGCCAATTCCGCGGAGGCGCAATTTGGAGCATCACGTCCTTCCACGGCGCTTGCGTACGGCATCGACAAGCAAATCATCAACGCCATGAAGACCCCGAGGGTGCGACGCATGCGCATGACGTCGCTCCTGCGGCTTTCAACGTCTGCCTTCCACGAGCAGACGCGAATCCCATCCGACGTCCTCCCGTTTCAGGTGGTGAACCGTTCCATCCGACTGGACCGTCAGACGGTCTCCGTCGTTCAGCGTGACACAAGGCACCTGACCGCCCAAGACGGCCATTGATTCGGCCAACGATGGCCCCACGTCGCTCAATCGAGCACTGAAGTGGGTCAACGCAAGGCTGCGGACCCCGAGGTCCAACGCGGTACGGGCAGCGCCGGCGGCCGTGCTGTGCAGGTGCCCCTCTGCTCGGTCTGCATGTTCCTCGAGGTAGGTCGCCTCGTGCACCAAGAGGTCCACGCCTGGAGCGTCGTCCACGAGGCCGGGCGAGGCGGTGTCTCCCGACACCAAAAGCGCCGAGGAGGGGCCGTCCATGCGCCAACCGCACGAAGGCACAGAGTGCCTCGACGGCACCGGTGAAAGGCGATGTCCAGACCAGCCAGGGGGGTGCCATGCCGAGGGGACGTCGACGATGCCGTCGTCGGTGATCTCGACCCAGCGGCCTGAAGAGACGTCCCCGAGGCGCCATGCGATGGGATAGCCAAGGAGGGCTTCCGTGGCGCCCAATTCACGCCACACCCGCATTTGCCTCCAGAGGTCCGACGCAGGCAGATCTTCCGAGGGTGTTCCTTCGAAACCGTGGGCACAGACGTGGTCAAAGGTGTATTCGTCAACAGGGCCGGCCACAATCAGCGCTTCCTCACGCCCGTCGAGCCCTGAGGTCTGCAACCACGGAAGCAACCCCCACGTGTGGTCGAGATGACCGTGGGTGAGGAGGACCGCCGCAACACGCCGGCTGCGGAGCCTTGGTGTGCCCAATTCGGTCTTGAGATGCCGGCGAGCTGCCGTGAATCGGTCTTGAAACCCTTCACCAGGATCGACGATGACCAAGCCTTCGGGGCAGGAAAGCACCGAACCGCTGACCGCCCGCTTGCTGGTCGGCCGGGCGGAAGCGGTCCCAAGCACGTGGAGGTCCAACATCGAAGCACCTCAGGGAAGGGGGATCGGCGTTTGCGGGAACCATCGCAGCACGACGACGTCGCCAACGCCACGGATCCATCGCCACGGGACGGCGACGTCGATGCACTGCTCAACCAATTCGGGCGTCGTCTCGGTTACGAAGAGATGGGAGCAGGACATGCCTTCGAGATCGATGACGGCGTCGTGGACGCGCCCCAAGCGGCGACCGTCTGGGAGGAACACCTCCTTTCCACGCACGGCGGTGACGTCCATGACCTTCCCTTGACGATGAAGAAGGGGGTCCGACCTTGAACCCAACGTCGTCACGACGGAGTTCACTTGCCGCGGTTGAGGTTCGCCTTGAGCGAGGGGCGGAGCTTCTCAGCACCCTTGCCCTTGCTTCGGACGAGCCCACGTCCGCGCTTGCCGGCGGAGGTGAGGCCACGGGCCGCACGGCCGCGATGGCTGTTGTGACCGTTGGCTTCGGAGAAGACACCGAGTTGCTTGTCGGCGATGATCGCGGGGTGGTGGGTGTCCAGAAGGATGACCTCGTAGTACTTGTGCTTGCCATCTTGGCCGACCCAGTAAGAGTTCAGCACTTCCAAGTTCGGGTAGTGGCGGGCGCAACGCTCTTCGGCGATGCGCTGGATGTTCTTGCCCATGGTGATCTTGCGGATACCTGCCTTGGAGGGCTTCCGCTTCATGTGCACCTTGCCCTTGCGCAGTCCACCGCGGCGAACGCGGGTGCGAACGACGACGACGCCTTGCTTGGCCTTGTAGCCGAGTCGGCGCGCGGCGTCGATGCGCGTGGGCTTTTCCACGCGGGTAAACACGGGAGAGCGGCGCCATTGGGCCATGCGAGCCTGCCGGTACATGTGGGGCAAAGCGGCCTTTGGCTGCTGCCAAGTCTCGCGGACGTGGTGGTAGAGTCCCTTCGTCATATGGACACCTCAGCGAGTTGCCGACCTTCCTCCCCTTTATCAGCCCTCCCCTGTGGGAGGTATACGCCGAGACACCACTAGTCTGCTCTAACGAGGACTTCGGCATCGTGCTTGTTCAACGAACTTACAACGATGAGGAAACCCCACAAGCCAATTTGGACCAAAACAAAACTTAGCACGGCGGACATGGACAAACCTCGGTTCCGTAGTATGATGCCCTTTCCTCTCAAGACTCAATAGAAGGCCAACGCGGGGCGGGCAGGTTGATGAGACAGAAGGCACGCGCGGTGTTCATGGAGGTGGAGCTGGTTCAAGTCACCTGGCTCAAGCCTCACGAACACATTCGACCGGAGAGGGTTGAACAGCTCCGAATGAAAATACAACAAAACGGCTACCTGCACAAACCTCTGTTGGTGGACCGCGTTTCGGGCACCATCCTCGACGGGCATCACAGGTACACGGCAGGACAAGCCCTTGGGTTGTCCCTGTTGCCTGCCCTGCTCTTCGACTACTTGGACGAGGAGCGCATACGCGTGGACACGTGGCCGGGGTGTGGGCGTGAATCCATCACCAAGAAAGAAATCATCGATCTCGCAATTCGTGGCGAGCGGACGCCCCCAAAAACAAGCCGTCATCACATCGACGTGCCGATTCCAAGGATTCGGGTGCCACTGGACACGCTCCGCGAAGCCTGAGTTCAGGGCACCAAACCGGCGGCCTTGATGGCGCGCCAACCGCCCCACACCGACCACACGTCAGTGTACCCCATGTCCACAAGCGAGGCTGCGGCGATAGCACTGCGGAAGCCACCCCCGCAGTAGAGGACAATGCGCTGATTTGGCACGCTGATCAGCGCCTCGATGTCACGCTCAATCACCCCCTTTGAGCGATGATGAGCGCCATCCAAATGTCCCGCTTCGAACTCATGCTGTTCACGCACGTCGATGATGACGCCGGCGAGGCCTTGCGCGATCATGCTGGCCAGTTCAACTCCGTCGCATTCCTGGACCATCGCCCTGCACGCCTCGACCCGTTGAAGGAAGCGAGGAGGGTGGGCTTTGGCATGGGCAAGGCGATCTGCGTCCATGCTCACACAAACCAGCATCAGGCTCATGACCGCTTCGGCGTACCCGCACCCATGCAGCGCCAAGGCCCCGAAGCCGCGAAGGCAGCGCTCGCCTCGGGCCAAGCCAAAGCGTTGCTCGTGCTCCACGAACGCTCCCCTGATGTGGAAGCCTTGCTCAACATTGCACGAAGGCAAGGGGTTCCGGTGCACGAGGTCACCCAGCGGGATCTTTGGCGCATGGCCCACCCCGGGAGCGATTCGCTGCCCGAGGTCTTGACCTTGATTGGGCGAGAACCATCGGCAGAAGACCTCCACAGCATGCTCGCCCGTGGAGGGACCGTGTTGTGCTTGGACGGTGTGGCCTACGCTGGAAACATCGGCTTCTCGGTACGCACGGCCGAAGTGGCCGGTGCGACTGGAGTGGTTTTGGCCATGGACGAGGCCATCACCGGTCGAATGTGGAAAGACATCAGGCACAGCAGCATGCAGGCCACACGCTTCATCCCAGTGCTTCAATCCAACATCGAAGAGACCGTTGCCGCAGCGCAGCAGGCCGGATTTCGCATCATGGTCATCGAGGACGTCGGCGATCACGACCTTCAGGAGGTCGATCTGACCGGTGACGTCCTGATGATCGTCGGTGCAGAGTCGGACGGCGTCAGTCAAACGGCCTTGGACGCAGCAGACGTGGTGGTCCGGCTCCCAATGCACGGCTTCGTACCGTCCTACAACCTGCAAGTGGCGGTGGCCTGTGCCTGCGTCGAGGCGGCTCGACAGCGGTCGTGATGGACAGGAACGGCTCAAACCAACGGTTGGAGCATGTGTTCAACCACCGGAACGGTCACGTCCCAAATGGACCGATGGACGTCTCGAACGTCGTACCTGGTTCGAATGATGGGGTGCCCCGCCGCCTCTGCTTCGGCGGTAAACATCTCCCGTAGCGTCTTTTGGTAGGCCAAGAACGAGGTGGTGACGGACGGTGAGAGGTTCAGGTCCATCCCCGCCTCGAAGTCGTTGAGCGTTTGCAGTTCTTCCCCGAACAAAATTCGGTTGAGCAAGCGACGTGGGCCTGCGGAAAGGACCACAGTGAGGTCGGGTTGAGGAATGCCTGCATAGAGGTTCTGAATCCAACCTTGGTCCCCGCCACGCATGCGCTCTCGGATGATGGGCGTCATGGTGTACCGGTCCGAGAGGACGACAAAACCTGCTTCAAGGGCCGGATTCACGACATGGATCAGCTGGTCGTGCAAATCAGTCGCGTAGAGGAGCGAGCGGGTTCGTGAATCGAGGGCGTGGAGGCTGGGGTTTTGGGATTTCAAATTCTCACCCAACAGCGGTGAGCGGGCCAACCCCGCGGTGGTCACCGCCACACCACGCGCTTCGAGATGGTTGGCGAGAAGACGAACGTGGAGCGAACGACCGACGTGATCTGGCCCTTCGATGACGATCAACCGACCGTCCACCATCAGGCTTCACCTCCATCGGACTCGAATTGGCGCCAATCCAAGGTGCTGAGTCGAAGCGTTTCAGCCACTCGATCGCTTTCAGCGATGGCGTCGATCGAAGAAAGGTCGATGTATTCGCTGAAGACACCACGAACGCGCTCTTGTACCGCGCTTACGCTCCCTAAGGCGTCAACACGAACGATGCGATTTTGCTTCACCAAGGTGTCGTAAATGCCCTTGATCTTCCCTTGGAGGATGCGGTACGACTCAAACGGATCGAACGTCCACCCCATGTCCAACCCTGCTTCGTACCACTTGAGGGTCGGTCGACCTTCGACGATGCGCTGATATCCAATCTCCGGCGGGACGTCAAAGTACAGGGTCAAATCAGGTTCCGGGGCAAAGGCATAGATTGCCTCAACCTCGTTCAAAGGGATGTTCCTCGCGCCGTCTCGAGCCATCGCGGTGAATTTGTATCGGTCGCAAATCACGATGCCCCCGACTTCGAGCAGGGGTTCAATCTGGGAATTCCACCGGTCCGCAAAATCAGCAGCATGAATCAAATGGAACGTTTTGGGTTTCAGCCGCTTCGTGTCCTTGCCAACTTTTGTGGCTGAACGTACGACAGGACTGGAGTTCCACTCGGTGTGGTGCACCGGCATGCCGATGGCTCGCAACCAGTGATAGAGCAATTTCGCTTGCGTGGACTTTCCGCTCCCGTCCATGCCCTCGACTGCAATGAGGATGCCGCGTTGGCTCATGGTTCCCTGCCGGACCGTCTAGGATTTAACCTTGAATCATTACTCAAACCGCAGTGTTCCCTCGAACGCGCTCGGTCCACCAATGAGCGAGCAGTTTCGCCGCTTCGTTCGCTCCGTCATCGAACGGTGCCTCATGAGGCATGTCCCCAAGATTGGCGCGTTGGATCAAGTCCGCTCGGAACTCACCGACCCTCACGGATTGGATGTTGCCATGCAAAGTGGCGGCCAATCGAGCGTTGATGTCTTGCTCAATTTGCCCGGGTTCTGGCACAACAACGGTGGTGCAGCCAAGATGAGCCACTTCTCCGATGAGTTGGGATCCGGCCGTGGACACCACCACGTCCGCGGTCCTCAGGTCGTCCATGAAGCCCCGCTCACTGAAGCCCTTGGCCTCCACATGGCTCGGTGCACCGCTCGGGTGAACACCGTACAATCTGACATTGAGGTCCGCCTTCTTTGCGCCCTCAAACAATTCGTCGAGTATCTTTTCCGTCGCACCGCGAAGGTACGCCAAAACATGCGTGCCTCGCGGCTCCCACACGGCCTCCTTCAATCCGTTCCTGAGGACAGGCCCGACGAGATGTGCCTCCTTGTCCCGCAATGGCAGTGCGAAGGGTTTCGATACAATCGTCAGATCCGCACGGCCAAGGAACAACCGCGCGAGCAACGCAATTGGGATGGATCGAATGCGGTGAACCAATGAGAGGTGTTTTTTCATGGTGCACACCGAGGCGAAATGTTGGCTGTTGAAGCACACCAAAGGTCGGCCAAGTGAGCGAGCGGCGCTAGGCATGACGGGTTCAAAATCGGAGATCACCATGTCAGGTGCCCACGAACGTAACGCCTCGACCACCGGTCGAGCCACACGACGTCGCATGAGGATAAACTTGGCATTCTTGGCCAGGGTGCGCCCTATTGCGACACCACGTCGGCCGTACACAAAACGAGGGACGGGGAGGTGATGAACCGCTTGCTCACCAAACCGCTCGACCAACAGGGGCAAGGCGTCACCTGATGTGAAGAAACGAACCTCGTGGCCTTGTTCAATCAACTGAAGCCCGAGACCGATGGCTCGAATGCAGTGTCCACGGCCTTCGCCAGCCAAACCATAGGCGATTTTGGCCATGTTCGACCAAGGCCATGATAGGGCATCTTTTCTTCCGCAGTGACCTCAATATTCTACCATAGATTCCGTGCACGGCCGTATTGTCTGTTGGGAAATATTTCTCACGGTGCCGGACGGCTGGCAAAGGCGCCTCGACGACCCACGGACATGGTGGCTCATCATTCTCATCGGTCTCGGCTTGCGGGGCATTGGGGCATTCATTTCTCCGCTGAGCGTGGACACGCACGTTCACGCCACGTACGTCATCAATTTCCTTGGTTCAGGCGACATTGCGCTTGATTGGGGGCCGAACCGCAACCCGTGGAATCCTCTGGCCAGCAACCCTGGCGCTCCGGGGGCCGATATTGGCGCGACATATGCCCTTTGGCACGCTTGGATTGGCATCTGGATTTTTTCCTTCGGAAGGTCGCAAACCAGCCTGCACGTCGCAGGGTTTGTCCTTTCCTTGGTGATGATGTTGGTGGTTTATCGCCTGACGAAGCAGCATTTTGGGAGCCATGTTGCCCTCCGTGTGACCGCATTCGCGGCCATACAACCTGCATTGGTTGCGGGATCGACGATGGCCATGAACGAGGACATCATGGTGATGCTGATGGCACTGGCCACGCATGGCCTTCTGACCGGCCTGAAGCAGTTGGACGCACGTCAATGGCCGGTGGGTTGGTCCTACGGCGCAGTGGCCCTGGTCTGCTTTGGGGCAACCAAAGGTGCATCCATGGATCTCGTCCTTGCCGTGGCCGCAGCAGGAGCGTTCTGGGTGCTGCTTGTGCATACGCCGCAACTCCGACTGGGCGTACGCATGCGAGCAGCGCCACTTCGCTCTGTGAGCTTCATCCTCGCCGTGATGTGCGGATTGATGTTGATGGAGGCTGTGCTCAATCCGAGTCCGGGCTGGTCCATGGCGTGGTCCGTCCGTCATCCTGAACGCTTCATTCCGGCGGTTGCGTTGTGCACCCTTGTGTTTGTCGGGCTCTGGGGTGCTGTGGGCATGTTTGCTCTGCCTTGGATGAGCATGGTCCGTCGGCGTTTGCACCTTGGTCCGGTGACTGAACGCCAACTTCACCTGTTGATGATCGTGGCCCTACCTCTGGGATTCATCGTCCTCATGAACGCCTCGTTCTGGGCATATGAAGGCTCAATTTATGGATGGGGTGTGGTCAAAACAGCGGCCGTGTACATGCACAATGGACGCTACCTCACGGTCTTGCTTGTCCCGCTGCACTGGTTCTTTGCAGACGTCGAGCGTGACATGATTCAATCGAAACAAGTGACCGTGGTGACGGCACCGCTCCAGCAACGGATGCTTCCATCCAACAACCTCGTCCGCGTCGGCACACTGGCCACGCTGCTGATGCTGATGGTGCCGGCTTCGACCGCGCTTGGTGTGGGCATGACCTTTCACCCCGATGCCGAGCAGGAACACGTCGCAGATGCGCTTGGAGACATCATCGAACCGGAGGAGGATTTTCTTGTTGTGACGCGGACATACGCTTCGATGAGTCGATTGTACCTGTACCACATGGGCGTCGACCCAGACAACACCGCAAACATCACCGGGCACTGGCGGAGCATGGACACGGCATGGGATCATGAACTGCTTGGGTTTCACCAGAGTGAACACGCAGGCAATTTGACCGGCGTGGACTTGTTGGTGCTTGGGAGCGAAGTGAGCGCTGAAGGGCCGGAAGGTTGGTTGTTGCTGGATCTTGAATTGCCCGATGGATGGCGCATCTACACCTCGCCTGCCCGAACCTCGAGCACCTGAATCTATAGGGGTTATCGAGGGAAAAGGCATCTTGGTCGGCCACCCCTCGCAAGCATGCGCGAGGCACACGAGAAAGCCCCGCGCCTCATGAGGGATGCAAGCTCACACATTGGCGCCGACCTGGTTGTCCTCGCCCTTGGTGTGTTGTGCCAGATGGTGCTCGTTCGTTTGGTCACCACCTCGACATATGGCACGTGGGTCCTGCTGTGCAACGCAGCAGGGACGCTGTTCCTGTTGGTCCACTTCGGCCTCCCAACGTTGGTCGCAAGGCACGTCCCCCGCTCACCCACGGACGCTCGGCCAATGGTTCGACGCCTTGTCGGAGCGCAAGCAAGCCTCTTGCTGATCTGTGGTGTGGTTGGAGGCGCATTGGCGCTCAGCAGCGCATCATTTGGACTTCCGTTGGTGCTCTTTGGATTGCTCTTTCTTGACCTCGCGCTCCACCACCTCGCATCGGTCCCACGCGCTGGGCTACGTGCCCTTGGACGCGCCCCATGGGATGCTGCGGCACGCATCATTGAGCGTGGTGTGTTGTGTGGAGGCTATGTGCTGATGCTGCTGGTTGGAGCCAATGATCTCATCCTGATTGCAGGCGTTGGCATGATCTCAAACGTTGCTTCATTCGGTGTCATCTGGTGGCTTTTTCATCGAGAAGCCCCCCCTCGTCTGGGGACGCAAGACACGTCCCCGTCTTTACGGAAGATGCTCTGGTTGGGTCTGCCAATTTTTCTGACCATGTGGTTTCAACGAACACTTTGGGACGTGAACGAGTACTTTCTCGCGGCGTGGAACGGGCTCAACGCGGTTGCGACCTATCACGTTGCTTGGGTGGTCATCGGTGGCGCCCTGTCCATACCTCTCGCCATGCGTCAAGCCATGCTGCCGGTGTTCAGCGCGTGCAAAGATGACCGAGCAGCGTTGTTGACCGAGGTTCGACGCTCAACGCGCATCTTGCACGCCATCCTTCCGCTGGGCTTGCTGATCCTCGTCGGAGGCAGTTTGCTGCTCATGGGCGTCGTGTTTCCTGATGCATATTTGGAAGGATCATGGCGCGGCGACTCTGCCTTAGCGTTGGTTCTGTTGATGTCTGGGGCATGGTGCCTTGGCGTCCTGGCCTCTCCGTTCTCTGTTCTCGTGCTCTTGCAGCCAAACACGTGGCGGTATGCTGGATTGCACGGTAGCGTGTTGTGCCTTGGCATCATCGCAGCGGCCCTTCTTGTGACCCCGTTTGGCTTACTCGGGGCGGCAGCCTCGTGTCTGGTGGCGATGACCGGTCGCCTGCTTCTTGGCATCAAAATGAGCGGAGTCTGCCGTGATTTGTGCCAGGGTTGGATGCGTCCTGCTCTGGCCACGACAGGCTGCGTTCTTGCCGCTGTGATGCTCTGGTCATCGTTCACATGGCTTGGATCTACTTCGACCATCGTGCTCTTGCTCATCATCACGATTGGATTAACCGCAGCGAATGTCATGCACTTTGTTGACGATCGACAACGCCCCACGCCTGCTGTGGTGGCCGCCACCGTGTTGGGTGCAGTGGACACGCGACGTGAATGATCACGCAAAATCGAGGTCGATTTTCTTCGGCCCGCGGATGCTGAGGATCTTCACATCGATGGTCTTGCCCACGGCGTAGAACATGTCGATGTGGTCCATGCTCATCCCGTCCATCTTCGAAATGTGAACCATACCGGTGACTTGCCGCTCGACCAATGCGACCAGCAAGCCGTGGAAATCGTCCTTCTTCCGACCTTGGTGGTTCACCACCGTGCCCGTGTACGTTCCTCCGACCTCGAAGGCCGCGAGCGGATCGACGTCTTCTGTGGTGTCGTCGTCGGATGCGGGCGTCACGTCCTCCCAGCGAAACTTTGCTTCGTTGCCGAAGAGCACCTTGCGAACATGCTCGATCGGGTAAGTGCCTTTGCCGTCGATGCCTGAATTGTCCCACGGTTGGGTGTGCCGAACGGTCGGACCTGGCGACATGTTCTCCGTGACCTTCGAGCCGTCCCGGCAGTGGAAGGTCACGCTGAGGCGTGGACCACGGAACAAGGTGGAGAAGAACCCACCTTCCACGGCGATTTCAACGGACGAGTGATCCGCACGGGCCCACCCTTCGGGAAGGTCCTCATCGGTGAGGTCCCCCGTGTGACGTTGGCCGCCGTCAAAGGTCAGCACGTCCCACGTACCGAAGCGTCGCAGCAAAGCGTCTTGGCGGATGATTTCCTCATCGCTTGCGGGCTCCCGTGTGGCCAGGAGCGCCTCGATCTTGGCAGGAAGGTCCGCCACCGTCGACACCTCTGGATGCGCCAACACCTCGTCGCTGAGGTTCCCCTTCGGATTAGCCAGCACCACGATGGGGAGCACCTCGAGCATCTCAACGCGGTCGATGGACAGCGAACAACGCTGCAGCATCCGGACCTTGGCCCGCAGTTTTTCGATGACCGGTTTGGGCGGCTCGCCCTTGTCAAGCAAACGCTGTTGCACGAGGTCGTTGTTCTGCAAGAGGACGTCTCCGCCCCAATTTTTCACTTCGAGCAGGATGACGGCGCGATCGGTGATGGCGATGACGTCGACTTCACCTGACCCTCGGGGACGGTCCGGATCCGGAATGCGGATGGCCAGATGCACGTGCTTGGTGTTGGCCACGCGCTTTGCTGCTGCGCCCACGGCGTGCTCCGCCTTCCAAGAGCGGACCTCGCGCTGCGGCATGTGCTCGCGACGGGCGGACCGGGTGGAGCGCCACCAGCCGATGCGCGCCAAGGGCCCCATGGCAGGACAACAGAACCACCCCATTTGAACCGCGTGCCGGCACGAGCCGGTCGCTTCAAC